>DNMQ01000054.1 GCA_003488145.1 Pseudomonas sp. | reverse complement strand
CGCGCGGTGACCGAAATGGCGCGACGGGCATCGAGCAGGTTGAAGGTGTGCGAGGCCTTGACCACCATCTCGTAGGCCGGCAGCGGCAGTTCGGCAGCCATCAGACGGTTGGCCTCGCTCTCGTAGAAATCGAAGAGTTCGAACAGCTTCGGCACGTTGGCGTGCTCGAAGTTGTAGGTCGACTGCTCCACCTCGTTCTGGTGGAACACGTCGCCGTAGGTCACGGTGCCGAACGGACCATCGGCCCAGATCAGGTCGTACACCGAGTCGACGCCCTGCAGGTACATGGCCAGGCGCTCGAGACCGTAGGTGATCTCGCCGGTGACCGGGTAGCACTCCGCACCGCCGACCTGCTGGAAGTAGGTGAACTGGGTGACTTCCATGCCGTTGAGCCAGACTTCCCAGCCCAGACCCCAGGCGCCGAGGGTCGGCGATTCCCAGTTGTCCTCGACGAAGCGCACGTCGTGCACCGAGGTGTCGACGCCGATGCGGCGCAGCGACTCCAGGTACAGATCCTGGATGTTGTCCGGGTTGGGCTTGAGGACCACCTGGAACTGGTAGTAGTGCTGCAGGCGGTTGGGGTTCTCGCCATAGCGGCCATCGGCCGGGCGGCGCGAAGGCTGAACATAGGCGGCGTTCCAGGTCTCGGGACCGATGGCGCGCAGGAAGGTGGCGGTGTGGAAGGTACCGGCGCCCATTTCCATGTCATAGGGCTGCAGGACCACGCAGCCCTGCTCGGCCCAGTAGCTTTGCAGGGCGAGGATCAGGTCTTGGAAGGTGCGCACGGCAGGCGTAGTCTGGCTCAAAATTTCACCTGTGCTGGGCTTCGACAGAAAGCCTCGAAGTATACCCCCCGCATGGTCGCGCTTGCGATGGTTTCGGCCATCGGACGAGGCCTGCGCAAGGAGACCATATGCCACGTTGCGCCTGGTGCGGCACGGACCCGCTGTACATCGACTACCACGATCGCGAATGGGGCGTACCGGCCCGCGATCCGCAGGTACTGTTCGAATTCCTCTTGCTCGAAGCTTTTCAGGCCGGGCTTTCCTGGATCACCGTGTTGCGCAAGCGCGAGCGCTACCAGCAGGTACTGTTCGGTTTCGATGCCGAACGCCTGGCGCGCATGAGCGATGCCGAGATCGACGAGCGCATGCTGGACCCCGGCATCATCCGCAACCGTCTCAAGCTCAAGGCGGCGCGGCAAAATGCCCGCGCCTGGTTGCAGCTGGAGGATCCGGTGGGTTTTGTCTGGTCGTTCGTCGGCGGCGAGCCGAAGATCAACCGCTTCGAGCGCATCGATCAGGTGCCGCCGGTCTCCCCCGAGGCCGAGGCGATGAGCCGCGCGCTGAAGAAGGCCGGCTTCAGCTTCGTCGGCCCGACCATCTGCTACGCCTACATGCAGGCCTGCGGCATGGTCATGGACCACCTGACCGATTGCGAGCGCCACGCCGAGCTGGCCGGCGATGCTTGAAACGCTGCATGGTTGCGCTGCCAGGATGTGCGTCGTTGCTGCCGCTGCGCCTGAAAGCTGACGACGGTTGCAGGTAGACTAGGCAACCTGAAAATTTCGGAGTGCGGTGTGGAAAAGCTCAAAGGTGCCATCGTCGTCGGCTCCCTGCGACTGTTCGCTCGACTGCCCTGGCGTATGGTCCAGGGCCTGGGCTCGATGATCGGCTGGCTGATGTGGAAGCTGCCGAACCGCTCGCGGGACGTCGCGCGAATCAACCTGCACAAGTGCTTCCCCGAGCTGAGCCCGGCGGAACTCGACGCCCTGCTCGGGCGCACCCTGCGTGAAACCGGCATGACCTTCACCGAAAGCGCCTGCGCCTGGATCTGGCCGGCGGAAAAGACCCTGAAACTGGTCCGCGAAGTCGGAGGCCTGGACGTGCTGCAAGCGGCGCTGGCCTCGGGCAAGGGCGTGGTCGGCATCACCAGTCACCTGGGCAATTGGGAAGTGCTCAATCATTTCTACTGCGCGCAATGCAAGCCGATCATCTTCTACCGACCGCCGAAACTGAAGGCGGTGGACGATCTGCTGCGCCAACAGCGTGTGCAGCTGGGCAATCGCGTCGCGCCCTCGACCAGGGAAGGCATTCTCAGCGTCATCAAGGAGGTTCGGCGCGGTGGTGCGGTCGGTATTCCGGCGGACCCCGAGCCGAGCGAAGGCAGTGGCATCTTCGTGCCCTTCTTCGCCACCCAGGCGCTGACCAGCAAGTTCGTGCCCGGCATGCTCGCCGGTGGCAAGGCGGTTGGGGTGTTCCTTCATGCGTTGCGTCTGGAGGACGGTTCGGGCTACAAAGTCGTCCTCGAGGCCGCGCCCGAAGGGATGTACAGCGAAGATGCGGAAACTGGCGTAGCGGCGATGAGCGCAATGATCGAGAAGTATGTGCGCGCCTATCCAAGCCAGTACATGTGGACCATGAAGCGCTTCAAGAAACGCCCCGCCGGCGAGAAGCGCTGGTACTGATCAGGCTCAAACAACAACAACAGGGACGAGCGCATGCAAAACCAGAGACAGCATCCGCGTACTAACATGAAGTGCCGCATCCGCATTGCGCATCCGGCCTTTGGCGAAGTCTTCGCCCAGACCCGTGATCTATCCGATGGTGGCGTCTACGTCCGGCATCCGGAGCTGGTGGTGCTGCATCCCGGCGACGAGGTGACCGGCCAGGTCCAGGACCTGCCGATTCCGGCGCCGGAACTGCGAATGGTGGTGATGCGGGTGGATGCCGAAGGGGTCGGCCTGCAGTTCGTGCGCGAGGACTGAGCGCGCGTCAGTCCGGCGTCAGCCGGTCGAGCCGGCGCAGGAATACGCTCATTTCCTTTTCCGCCTGC
>DNMQ01000114.1 GCA_003488145.1 Pseudomonas sp. | reverse complement strand
CGCTACAACCTCGCCGTGGTGACCAACGACATCTACACCCAGGAAGACGCCCAGTTCCTAGTGCGCAACGAGGCCCTGGCGCCCGAGCGCATCATCGGTGTGGAAACCGGGGGCTGCCCGCATACGGCGATCCGCGAGGACGCCTCGATCAACCTCGAGGCCGTGGAGCAGCTCAACCGACGCTTTCCCGGCCTGGACCTGATCATCGTCGAGTCCGGCGGCGACAACCTCTCGGCGACCTTCAGCCCGGAGCTGTCGGACCTGACCATCTACGTGATCGACGTCTCCGCCGGCGACAAGCTGCCGCGCAAGGGTGGGCCGGGCATCTGCAAGTCCGACCTGCTGGTGATCAACAAGATCGACCTGGCGCCCATGGTCGGTGCCTCGCTGGAGGTGATGGATCGCGACGCCCGCAAGATGCGCGGCGAGCGGCCGTTCGTCTTCAGCAACCAGAAGGTCGGCCAGGGTCTCGAGGAAATCATCGCCTTTATCGAGAAACAGGGAATGCTCAGCGCCGCGTGACCTCGCCCATCAACGGAAATCGACCGAGTGCCAGCTTCTCGGTCCAGCTCTCAGCCTTGCAATCAGAGGAACTCGCATGAACGTACAGAAAATCCTGGTCACCTCCGCCCTGCTGCTCAGCCCTGCGCTGGCCCTGGCTCACCCCGGCCATGACCACGCCGGAGTGCTGTCCGGTATCGCCCACCCGATCTTCGGCCTCGACCATCTGCTGGCCATGCTCGCGGTGGGTCTATGGGCTGCCCAGCAGACCGGCAAGGCGCGCTGGGCGCTGCCGATGACCTTCGTCGCGACCATGCTGCTCGGCGGCCTGGCCGGCTTCGCCGGAATCGAAATGCCGCTGATGGAAACCGGCATCGCCGGCTCGGTGCTGGCCCTCGGCCTGCTGGTGGCACTGGCGGTACGCCCGCCGCTGGTCGGCGCCGCAGCGCTGACCGCCCTGTTCGCCGCCAGCCACGGCGTCGCCCACGGCCTGGAACTGCCAGAGCTGGCCAGCCCGTGGGGGTATGCCGCCGGCTTCGTTACTGCTACAGCGGCCCTGCATGCAATCGGCTATGCACTGGTGCGCTACCTGCCGCAGGCCGCCGCGCCACTGGTGCGCATCGCCGGTGCCGCTTCGGCACTAACCGGTGCCTGGTTGCTAGCCAGCTGAGAACCAGGCCATGCCTAGTGGTAGCGCCGTCGCAGCGCGACATTGAGGCGATCGACCACTTCGGCCCAGTCGGCATCCTCGAGGATTTCCTCGCGCAGGAAAGCCGCCTGGGCTGGCGTCCAGAACGACGCATCGGCCAGATAAACGTCTTCGGCCAGGGGTGAGTGGGTTTCGATAAAGCGCCTGATCGAGACATCATCGTTGGGCAGGCCCAACTGCTCGAACAGGTTATGGAAGGCGTGGATCGACTGTTCCATGTTGAACCTCCGGTGCTGACGCGGGGATGAACGCTATGAGTATCGTCCATTCCCACGAAAGCGCCGGCAGCGCATGCTGATTCAGCGGAACGGCGGCTCGTCGAAGCTGCGCAGCTTGCGCGAGTGCAGCGAGTTGAGCTGGCTGCGCAGCAGATCCAGGGCGGTGATACCGATCTTCAGGTGCTGGGTCACGGCCCGCTCGTAGAATGCATTGGCCGAGCCGGGCAGCTTGATCTCGCTGTGCAGCGGCTTGTCCGATACGCACAGCAGCGTGCCGTAGGGCACCCGCAGGCGGTAGCCCTGGGCGGCAATGGTGCCGCTTTCCATGTCCACCGCCACCGCGCGCGACAGGTTGATCAGCGGGCGTTCCTGCGCCCAGCGCAGCTCCCAATTGCGGTCGTCATAGGTCAGCACAGTGCCGGTACGCAGGCGCTTCTTCAACGCTTCGCCCTGCTCGCCGGTGACCGTCGCGGCCGATTCCTGCAGCGCCTGCTGCACCTCGGCCAGCGCCGGCAGCGGGATGTGCGGCGGCAACACCCGATCGAGGATGCCGTCGCGACGCATGTAGGCGTGGGCCAGCACGTAGTCGCCGATCGACTGCGACTGCCGCAGCCCGCCGCAGTGGCCGATCATCAGCCAGCACGTAGTCGCCGATCGACTGCGACTGCCGCAGCCCGCCGCAGTGGCCGATCATCAGCCAGCAATGCGGGCGCAGCACGGCCAGGTGGTCGGTGATGTTCTTCGCGTTGGACGGGCCGACGCCGATGTTGACCAGGGTGATGCCATGGCCATCGTCGGCGATCAGGTGGTAGGCCGGCATCTGGTAGCGGTGCCACATCACGCCACCAATGATCGCCTGCGCCTCGCCCTCCTCCATGCCGCGCTCAATGATCACGTTGCCCGGCAACACCATGCGCGTGAAGCGGGTGTCGTCGCGCAGCATGTCGAGGCCGTGGCGGATGAACTGGTCGACGTAGCGGTGATAGTTGGTCAGCAGGATCCACGGCTGTACGTGGCGCCAATCGCTGCCGGTGTAGTGCACAAGCCGACGCAGCGAGAAGTCCACCCGCGCGCCATCGAACAGTGCCAGCGGATAGGGATCGGCGTGCTCCCAGTCGTATAGCCCGTCGGCGATATCGTCGGTAGCGGCGGACAGGTCGGTACTGGGGAATACCCGCGCCAGCTCGGCGGCGGTCACGCCGGTGCCGGCCAGCTCGTCGCCCTGCTCGATGACGTACGGATAAGGGATGTTGCGGTCGCTCATGCCGACCTCAACGGTGACGTTGAAGTCCTGGATCAGCGGTTTCAGCTGATCGAGCAGATAGGCGCGGAACGCCGCCGGATGGGTCACGGTGACGCTGTACACGCCGGGCGCCTGCACCTTGGCGTAGGCACGGGTCGAGGCCGGCACTTCGCCGTGGCACTCGTAGGTCAGGCGCAGCTGCGGGTAGCGGAACAGGTTGCGCTCCGCGGCGCTGGGCTCGGTGCGGCTGGTTACGTAGCGTTTGAGCGCCTGGTTTAGGGCCGCTGTGGCCTGCGCGTGCAGCTCGGCCAGCTTGTCGACCGCCTCCTCAGCGCAGGTGGCGACGGTGAAGGTTCTGGATTCGTTGGAAGTCATGGCTCATCCTGGCTTAACACACGGGCCTATCTTGGCTGCATTTGGTGACGGATGTATACGCAGCCGAGCGGTTGGAGCCGCATCCGAGACGCCGGCGCGCTGGAAATGTGCGCCGTCATCGGCGAAAAAAAATCCGACGCCAGAGCCTGACGTCGGATTCGGGTACCGCTTCGAGCCCGCCGCCGATGCATTGCTGCATCGGCCGCACAGGCTCCTACCGATTACTTGTCCAGCAGCATGGTGCCGTTCTTGGCGAAGTTGGCATGCCAAGAGAAGGCTTTTTCCAGCACGTGCGGGGTGTGACCGCCACGCTGTTTCGCCTCTTCGAGGTAGGCGAGCGCCTGGGCCCTGTAGTCCGGGTGCATGCAGTTGTTGATGATTCGCGCCGCCGCCTCGACGGGCGCCAGCCCGCGCAGATCGGCATAGCCCTGCTCGGTGATGATCACGTCGACGTCGTGGTTGGTGTGATCCACGTGCGTGACGAACGGTACGATGGAGGAGATCTTGCCGTCCTTCGCCGTCGAGGTCGTCACGAAGATGCTGATACGTGCGTTGCGGGCGAAGTCACCCGAGCCGCCGATACCATTCATCATGTGGGTGCCGTTGACGTGCGTGGAGTTCACGTTGCCGTAGATGTCGGCTTCCAGCGCAGTGTTGAAGGAGATGATCCCCAGTCGGCGGATCACTTCCGGATGGTTGGAGATCTCCTGCGGACGGAACACCACCTTGCCGGCGTACTTGGCGAGGTCCGAGGCCAGGTTGTCCACGCGCTTCTTCGACAGGGAGAAGGCGGTGGCGGCGGCGAACTTCACCACTCCGGCGTCGATCAGGTCGAAAACGCCGTCCTGCAGCACTTCGGAAGCGACGGTCAGGTCCTTGAACTCGGAAGTCTTCATGCCGGCCAGCACCGCGTTGGCCACCGAGCCCACACCGGACTGCAGCGGAGCCAGGCTGTTGGTCAGGCGTCCCAGCTTCACTTCCTCACGCAGGAAGTCCAGCAGGTTGTCGGCGATCTTCTGGGTTTCGGCGTTCGGCTCGAACAGCGGGGAAGGAATGTCCGGCTCGCTGGACAGCACGATACCGCGCACCTTGGCCGGATCGACCGGGATACCGATCGAGCCGATGCGCTTGCTGACGTTGTAGACCGGGATGTCCTTGCGCGAATCCTCGCCGGCCGGGCCGGGAATGTAGATGTCGTGCATGCCTTCGTACTCGCGCGGAGCAGAGGTGTTCAGCTCGATGATCACGTGCTTGGCGTTCTGCACGAAGATCGGCGAGTTACCGACCGAACCGGTCGGGATGATCTGGCCATCCTCGGTGATGGCCGCCGCCTCGATGATGGCGTAGTCGACCTGTGGCAGCACGCCTTGACGCAGCAGTTCCGCGGTATGGGACAGGTGCTGGTCGATGTAGAGCACCTCGCCGGCGTTGATCTTCTTGCGCTGCACCGGGTTGCCCTGATACGGAATGCGCTTGTTGATGATGCCGGCTTCGGCCATCGACTGGTCGGCTGCCGGGCCCATGGACGCGCCGGTGAACAGGTTGACCTTGAATTTCTCGCGCTGGCCGCGTTCGGACAGTGCCTTCGGAAACACCTTCGGCTCCCCGAACAGGGTGAAGCCGCTCATGCCCAGCGTCATGCCGTCCTCGATCCACGACGCGGCCTCTTCTGCCGAGACGACCTTGTCGAGAAACGCTGCGTTGCGGATGTACTTGTTTAGATCGGTTGCCATGAACTCACCTCAGAAACTCATCGAATGCTCGTCCGTGAAGGCTCTGCAAAGAAATTCGCCAGGCCTGACGAGGCAGGGAGACGGCCACTTGATGTCCGGAGACAAAGCGCCCATGTCTTTTGCCGCTCAAATCGGAACCTCAAAAAATCATGCGGCACTTGCAACCCCGTAACGTAGTCGCTCGCCCCATTCTAGGAGCACCAGCTCGTTTGGCTGTTATACAAAGGTACTAGCAGGCCACCGCACAGAAGAGGTCAGAGCTTTATAGACGGAGCAAGCGTAACCGGCAATCGCCTGGCGAAGCCTGCTATGACCACTTTGGTCACTGACGTCCTTCAGACCGCCAGATCTACCTGCTGCACACTGCCGGCCTGGCCATTTTCGAACAGGAAGATTCCGGTGCTCCTGACGCGCCCTTCCAGCTGTTGCTGGGCGATCAGCTCGAAGTCACCATAAGCACGTGCCAGGCCGATGGCGCCTACTCCGGCAGACAGCAGATCGACCAGTTCTCCCTTGCCTTGGGCGTCCGGGCGCCACAGACGAAGTTGCGAGAAGACGCTGTCGCCTTCGTCAACAAAACCGTTGCCATCTTCATCATGGGCGCTCAGGTCGGCGAAGCCATCGCCGGATAGCGCACCAAACAGTTCACGACCGTCGTCGATACTGCCATTGCCATTTCGGTCCAGCGCCAGGAAGGCGCTGCCGGAGGCGAGACTAGCCATGCTATCGCGGTGACCGTCGGCATTCAGGTCGAACTCGACGCGGTTGTTGGCATCCAGGCGTACCGGGCCGCCCTGGAGGTTGAGTACCAGCGGGTCCTGCAATACTGCTCCGGCGCGCACCGAAACGCTGGCACTGCTGTACTGCAAATTGAGCATTTCCAGGCTGAGCCCGTACTGAATCGTGCGCCCATCGGCGGTGCTGACCGTACCGCTGGCCTTGACGCTCAGCGACTCGCCGCGCCATTCCTGAACGCTGTACTGGTAGTTCAGAAAATCACCAGCGGACTCCACCTGCGGCATGGCGCTGCCTGCAGAGGGCGCCGAACTTGCCGGTGCGGACAACCCCGTTACGAGCTTGTCGAGGGTGGCATCGATTTCATCCGCCTCGCGTCCCAGCACCACCAGCAGCATTCGCAGCTTGTGCAGACTTTCTTCATCGGGCGTGAAATCCAAGACCGGCCCTCCGTCTGCGGGGGCTGTCGGCGTCGCTCCAGGCAAACCGGCGCTCAGGCTTCCCAGCTGGTTCTGCGAGATCATCGGGCGGTCCTGCGCGAAGCTGAGCTCGGCCCGGCTGGAACTACTCACTTCGCTTCGCTCATGACGGCTGATCTGCAACCGCTGGCCGCCGCGCTGCATATCCAGCGTCTCACTGACCGCACGGCCGGCGGTGTAATTTCGCTCGACGCTCAACCCATACTGTTCACTTGAGATAACTCTCATGCCCGACCCTCCGCCTGACGCCACTACTTCGGCATCACTGAGCAAAAGTTGAGCAATTATCCTGCAAACGGCGCGCTGCGGCTCAGCAGGGCCTGAATGTCGAGCCCGCGCGGCAAGGTGCCATACACGCGGCCCTGCCCTTCCAGTCGGCTGGCGATGAAGGCATCCGAAACGGCGGCGTTGCCCGCTTCGAGCAGCAGTTTGGCCTGCAGGCCGACGGCAACGTCCTCGGTGAGCTGGCGGGCGCGGTACTGGATGTCCTCGGTGTCGCCGAAGGCGGCCTTCAGCCGCCGGATATGCGCCTTCAGGCGAGCGTCGCCGTGGCCGTCGCCGAGCTCAGCGAACAGTACTTCGAGCACGCCCGGCTCCTTCGATAGCGCGCGCAAGACGTCGAGGCACTGCACGTTGCCGGAACCTTCCCAGATGGAATTCACCGGTGCCTCGCGATACAGCCGCGGCAGGATGGTTTCCTCGACGTAGCCGGCGCCACCCAGGCATTCGCTAGCCTCGGCGATCATGTTCGGCGCGCGTTTGCAGATCCAGTACTTGCCGACGGCGGTGACCAGCCGGGCGAACTTGTCTTCGTGCTCATCATGGCGATTGTCCTGAGCACGGCCCATGCGCAGGGTCAGCGCCAGCGCCGCTTCGCTTTCCAGGGCGAGATCGGCCAGTACGTTCTGCATCAGCGGCTGCTCCAGCAGGACCCGGCCGCCGACCTGGCGGTGCGCGCAATGGTGCATGGCCTGGGTCAGGGCCTGACGCATCAGCGAGCAGGAGCCGATCATGCAATCGAAACGGGTCGAGGAGACCATCTCGATGATGGTCGGCACGCCGCGCCCTTCCTCACCGACCATCCAGGCCAGCGCGCCGCGGTACTCGACTTCGCTGGAGGCGTTGGCCCAGTTGCCCAGCTTGTTCTTCAGGCGCTGGATGTAAAACTGGTTGCGCGTGCCATCCGGGCGATGGCGCGGCAGCAGGAAGCAGGACAGCCCCTTGTCGGTCTGCGCCAGGGTGAGGAAGGCATCGCACATCGGCGCCGAACAGAACCACTTGTGCCCGACCAGTTCGTAGGTCTGCCCGGGGCCACCGGCGCCAACCGGATACGCGCGTGTGCTGTTGGCGCGCACGTCGGTGCCGCCCTGTTTCTCGGTCATCGCCATACCGATGGTGACGCCGGCCTTCTGCTCCATCGGCAGGTTGCGCGGGTCATATTCGCGGGCGATGATCTTCGGCAGCCAGCGCTCGGCGAGATCCGGCTGCAGGCGCAGGGCGGGCACGCTGGCGTAGGTCATGGTCAGCGGGCAGCTGCTGCCGGCCTCGGCCTGGTTGTGCAGGTACATCAGGGCAGCACGCGCCACCTGGGCACCGGGTTGCGGGTCGCTCCAGGGCAGCGACGGAATACCGTGCTCGACGGCGCTGCGCATCAGCTCGTGATAAGCGGGGTGAAATTCCACCAGGTCGATGCGGTGGCCATAGCGGTCATGGCTCTTGAACACCGGCCTGTTCTCATTGGCGAGAAAGCCGGCCTGCATCAGCGGCCCACCGGCAAGCGCGCCGTAGACGTCCAGCCGCGCCTGCGCCCAGCCGGCATGATAACGCTGTACCCACTGCTGCAACGGCAAGTCGATGCGATAGAGATTGGCACCGTCGAGTGGCGGAACCTGGTTGGTGACCTCATGGGTTTCGGCGCAACTCTGCAGATTCATCTGGGCGTCCTCCTTCGATACCGGCGCAGCTGCCAGCAAGCGTAGTCGGCCTGGGCGGTGCGTCGGCCGCGCGGCAATGGATCGGCAGTGAAACATGCTGCGCGGCGAGGATTGAAGCGAGGTATCGGCCAAAAGGCCCGCGCGTCAGGCAATCGGCGCGCTGGGCGGAAGTCCGTTGGCACGACCCGCGGCGAGCCCATCCGCGGCGCTCAGAGGCAGGCGCAGGCGCACGCAGAAGCGGCTACCCAGCCCAGGTCGCGATTGCTGATCGAGCTGTCCACCCATCACTTCGATCAGCCCCCGACTGATTGCCAGGCCGATGCCGAGGCCGCCGTAGCGCCGGGTCATGGAGCCGTCGACCTGACGGAACTGGTGATAGAGGAAGGCCTGATCGGCGTCGCTGAAACCGATGCCGCTGTCGACGACCTCGATATTCAGCAGCAGCTCGCGCTGCTCCACCGCGCCGGCGAAACGCAGCGTGACGGCTCCGCGGGAAGTGAACTTGACGGCGTTGTCGAGCAGATGACAGATGCTCTGTTCCAGCTTCTCGCCATCGCCGTACACGCGGTCCGGCAGTTTCTCGTCGAACTCGAGATCGAAGGCCAGGCCCTTGTCCTGCGCCCGCGGCTCGAACTGCTGCTGCAGCCGTGCCGCAGTTTCCCGCAGACTGAAACGCTGATCCTGCAGGCGCAGCTTGCCGGCGCGCAGTTCGCTGAGCACCAGGATGTTGTTGACCAAGCGCATCATGTCGCGTGCCGAGCTGGTGGCGATGTGCTGGTATTGCTGCAGCTCTTCCGCCGTATCCGAGCTGGGCAACAGCTCCAGGGCGCCCATGACGCCCATCATCGGCGTGCGCAGTTCGTGGCTGATATTGGAGAGAAACTCGTCCTTGAGCCGGTTGCTCTCGGCCAGCTCGCAGTTCAGCTGTTCCAGCTCGGCGCGGGCGTTTTCCAGGATCTTCGCCCGTTCGTCCTTCAGCGCGTTGATGCGATCGGCCAGCGCCATGGACAGCAGCACTACTTCCAGCGCGGCGCCAAGCTGGCTGGCGTACATGGTCAGGAAGTTGTGCGGCAGGTGCCCGAGCACCATCAGCGTGTTGATCTGCCCGCCGACCAGCAGCGCGCTCCAGGCGATGATGAAGTAGCGCGCCACGCGCATGCCACGCAGCCAGGCCAGGATGCCGGCGGCAAACACCGCCAGGGTGAACAGCAGCGCCAGCGCGGTGGCCAGGCGCAGGGCCACTCCGTAATCGGCGGCCATTGCGAGCGCCATCACCAGCACCGAGAAGACAATGATCAGCCGCAGCAGCCAATCCACCCAGCGGCTGTGCTCGGCGGTGCGCAGGAAGCTGCGGGTAAACAGGCAGCCGAACAGCCCGGTGGCGCCGATCAGCAGCGGCGTCGCGGCATTGGCCCACCACGGACGATCCGGCCAGAGGAACTGCACGCCGGCGCCGTTCACCGAGACCTGATAGAGGCCGAACGCGGCGATGTAGAGGATGTAGTAGAGATAGCTGGGATCGCGGATGCTGATATAGATGAACAGGTTGTAGACCAGCATCGCCAGCAGTACGCCGTAGATCATGCCCAGCACATAGAGCCGCCCGGGTTGCGCCTCAAGATAGGCGTGATGCGACCAGAGACTCAGGGGCACCTGGATCGAACCCTCGCTTTGCACGCGCAGGTACAGGCGCTGGGGCCGATCAGTCGGCAGCTGCACTTCGAACAGGTAGTTGCCCTGGCCGATCTCGCGGCTGGCCCAGGGCCGGGTGTCGCCGGTGTCACGCGCCAGGCGGTAACCGCCTTTGCCGTCCGGCAGGTACAGCTGCAGGCTGTCGAGCGGCGGATAGGCCACCTCCAGCAACCAGCGTCGCGCGCCTTGCACGGTTTGCGGACGGTAATGCAGATCGACGCGCACCCAATGCGCGGAGCGCGAATAGCCGGCGTTGAACACCGCGGTCCGGTGAGGCAGGAAGTGACTTTCGAACGCGGGCGAGGCGACCTCGTCGATCTGCGCGTTGCCTAGTGGATCCTCGAACACCCGCATGTGCTGCCCGAGTGGCAGGTGACGGGTGTGTTCGTCCAGTTCGACGGCAGCGGCCAGCGCCGGCAAGAGGGCCAGGATAAGCAGGAAGACGTACCGCATGATGCCTCGTGCAGGCCAGGCGACGAAAACGGATTCACGCCCCGCGAACCCCGCCACCCGGTCCGAAAACCAAAGTGCCAGCAATCTACCACAGCGATGGTTGCAGCCGGAAAAGGCGAATGCCTGAGGGATCGATCGTCCGATGGCCGGCGAGCGCCGCAGCGGCGGTTAAACGCACAACTGCCGCGTCCCGCCAGCGCTGTTTGGTGATAAGCTCGCACGCCATGAAAAACCCTACTTCAAGACCCGTCGTGCTCTGTCTGTCCGGCCATGATCCCAGTGGCGGCGCCGGCCTGCAGGCGGACATCGAAGCCCTCCTGGCGCAAGCCTGTCACGCCGCACCGACGGTCACCGCACTGACCGTGCAGGACACCGTCAACGTCACCGACTTCCGCGTCCTCGACCGCGAATGGGTGCTCGCCCAGGCCAACGCAGTGATCGCCGATATGCCGATCGCGGCAGTCAAGCTCGGCATGCTCGGCTCGGTGGAAATGGTCGAGACCGTTCTCGAGATCATGGCCAGGCTGCCCGGCGTGCCGCTGGTCTGCGATCCGGTGCTGCGCGCCGGTGGCGGCGGCGCGCTGGGCAAGGATGATGTCGGCTTCGCCATGCGCGAGCGGTTGTTCCCGGTGTCGACCATCGCCACACCGAACCTGCCGGAAGCCCGCATCCTCGCCGAGCTGCCCGAGGGCAGCGCCGACGAATGTGCCGAACGCCTGCTGCCGCACATCCGCCACCTGCTGATCACCGGCGGCCACGGCGATGAAAGCGAAGTGCATAACCGTCTTTACTGCCGCGATGGTAGCCGCCACGATTTCACCTGCGCGCGCCTGCCCGGCAGCTATCACGGTTCCGGCTGCACACTGGCCAGCGCCCTGGCCGGCCGTCTGGCGCTGGGCGAGGAGCTGACCAGTGCCGTCCGCTCGGCGCTCGACTACACCTGGCGCACCCTGCGCGATGCCGAGGCGCCCGGCCACGGGCAATTCGTCCCGCGGCGCCTGCCACTGGACCTGGTCTGACTGGAGAGCAGCGCATGAAGGATTCGACCCGCCTGCGCGGCCTGTACGCCATCACCGACAGCAAGTTGCTCGCCGAGGGCCGTTTGCTGCCGTATGTCGAAGCCGCGTTGAAAGGTGGCGCCCGCCTGCTGCAGTACCGCGACAAATCCAGTGACGAGGCCCGTCGCTTGCGTGAGGCCGATGCGTTGCAGGAACTCTGCGCCCGCCATGGCGCGCAACTGATCATCAACGACGACGCCGAGCTGGCGGCGCGACTGGGTGTCGGCCTGCACTTAGGCCAGGAAGATGGCTCGCTGGCCGCCGCCCGTGCCCTGCTCGGCCGCCAGGCAATCATCGGCGCCACCTGCCATGCGCAGCTGCCGCTGGCCGAGCAGGCGGCGCGTGAGGGTGCCAGCTATGTCGCCTTCGGCCGCTTCTTCCAGTCGCAGACAAAGCCGGGCGCACCCTCGGCCGGTCCCGAGCTGCTGCGCGAAGCCCGCGCCCGCATTGGCCTGCCGATTGTCGCCATTGGCGGCATCACGCCGGAAACGGTACCAAGCCTGATCGCCGAGGGCGTGCAGATGATCGCCGTGGTGCACGCGCTGTTCGCCGCTGACAGCCCGGCCGAGGTCGAGCGCCGCGCCAGAGCGCTCAGCCAGTTGTTCAATACCCCCTGATTCCGCCACGGCTGACCCGCCACATGGCGGTCAGCCCCTGTTCTGCGAGGCCCGCATGTCCCGTTCCGAAACCCTTTTTGCCAGCGCCCAGACCCACATCCCTGGCGGCGTCAATTCCCCCGTGCGCGCCTTTCGCAGCGTCGGCGGCACCCCGCTGTTTCTCAAGCACGCCGCCGGCGCCTATGTGATCGACGAAGATGACAAGCGCTATGTCGACTACGTCGGCTCCTGGGGCCCGATGATTCTCGGCCACAGCCACCCTGAAGTACTCGATGCCGTGCGCCGCCAGCTCGAACACGGGCTGTCCTACGGCGCGCCGACCGCCATGGAAACCGAGATGGCCGAACTGGTCTGCCGCCTGGTGCCATCCATGGAGATGGTGCGCATGGTCAGCTCCGGCACCGAAGCGACCATGAGCGCAATCCGCCTGGCCCGTGGTTACACCGGCCGCGATGACATCATCAAGTTCGAAGGTTGCTACCACGGTCACTCCGACAGCCTGCTGGTCAAAGCCGGCTCCGGCGCCCTGACCCAGGGCGTGCCGAGCTCGGCCGGGGTGCCGGCGGATTTCGCCAAGCACACCCTGACCCTGGCCTACAACGACCTAGCAGAAGTCGAAGCCACGCTGAAGGAAAAAGGCGAGCAGGTCGCCTGCATCATCGTCGAGCCGGTCGCCGGCAACATGAACTGCGTTCCCCCGGCACCGGGCTTCCTCGAAGGCCTGCGCACCCTGTGTGACGCGTATGGCGTGGTGCTGATCTTCGACGAAGTGATGACCGGTTTCCGCGTCGCCCTCGGCGGCGCCCAGGCCTACTACGGCGTGACGCCGGACCTGTCGACCTTTGGCAAGATCATCGGCGGCGGCATGCCGGTCGGCTGCTTTGGCGGCAAGCGCGCCATCATGCAGCACATCGCCCCGCTCGGCCCGGTCTACCAGGCCGGCACCCTGTCGGGCAATCCACTGGCGATGGCCGCGGGCCTGACCACGCTGGGCCTGATCAGCCGCCCCGGCTTCCATGACGAACTGAGCGCCTACACCAGCCGTATGCTGCAAGGCCTGCAGGACCGCGCCGATGCCGCTGGCATCCCCTTCGTAACCACCCAGGTCGGCGGCATGTTCGGTCTGTATTTCAGCGGCGCCGATGACATTGTGACCTTCGCCGATGTCATGGCCAGCGATGCCGACCGCTTCAAGCGCTTCTTCCATCTGATGCTCGAAGGTGGCGTCTACCTGGCACCGAGCGCGTTCGAGGCCGGTTTCACTTCCATCGCCCATGGCGACACCGAGCTCGCAATCACTCTGGATGCAGCCGAGCGCGCCTTCGCCAAGCTCAAGTGACCCGACGATGGAATTGCTGCAGAGCATCCTGCTCGCCCTAACTGCCGGCGTCAGCGCGGTGCTGATCGGCCGCGCCCGGCGCCGTTACGGCGANNGCTGTTCAGCGCACTGCTTGGCTTCATCCTGACGGCCGCCAGCGCTGCGTGCGCCGCCGCGAGCCTGCTTGGCATGGATCTGGAGGAGGCGTACCAGTGGCTGGAGCGCGCCAGCCTGCTGCTCGGTTTGCCGCTGATCGCGGTGGCTGCGCTGACCTTGGCGCGGCGCTGGGTGTGGAGTCGACCGAACTGGGGTCGCGTGGTGTTGGGGTTGTGCGTGTTCTTCGAACTGGCGCGACAGCTGGGCTGGAGCGAGCCCTACGCCTTCGGCCTGATGCTGACCAGTGCGCTGCTGGTGGTCTACGCCGGCGCGCTGCAATGGCCGGCAAGCCTGCCGACCCTTGCCGGCCTGGCGGCTGGCGCGCTTCTGCTGGGCGCGGCACCGCTGCCGAACGGCGTGTCGATCGTCCATCCGCTCGGCGACCTGAGACCGCTGCTGTTGGCCATCGCCAGCCCGCTGCTGACCATTCTGCTGGTGCGCCTGCCGGGCAGCACACGCGAGGACAGTCCGGCAGTCGCATAAAAAGCCGATGACAGGCGGTTAAAGGCTTTGTAAGCAG
>DNMQ01000108.1:10522-10895 GCA_003488145.1 Pseudomonas sp. | reverse complement strand
CGTTCACCGCGCCGAAGTGCTCGCCTCAGGAGCTCGAGGCCAATCCGGCTGCGGCGCTGTCGCGTGCCTACGACATGGTGCTCAACGGTACCGAGCTGGGGGGCGGTTCGATCCGTATCCATCGCAAGGAAATGCAGCAGACTGTGTTCCGCATTCTCGGCATCGATGAAGCCGAGCAGGAAGAGAAGTTCGGTTTCCTCCTCGATGCGTTGAAATTCGGCGCTCCGCCACATGGTGGTCTGGCCTTCGGTCTGGATCGCCTGGTGATGCTGATGACCGGTGCGCAGTCGATTCGTGAAGTGATTGCCTTCCCGAAAACCCAGAGTGCGGCGGACGTCATGACCCAGGCGCCGGGTGCGGTGGACAGCAAGGC
>DNMQ01000108.1:0-10494 GCA_003488145.1 Pseudomonas sp. | reverse complement strand
CATGGCGGCGGCGTGCCGGCGGACAATCCGCGTCTGCGATTGGCCGTGGACAAGGCGCTGACAGCCAACATGTCGCGTGACGTCATCGATCGCGCCATCGCCCGGGGCGCAGGCTCCAGCGAAGCGGACAACATGACCGAGCTGAGCTATGAGGGTTACGCGCCAAGCGGGGTGGCGATCATCATCGAGGCCATGACCGACAACCGCAACCGTACCGCGGCCGAAGTGCGTCACGCCTTCAGCAAGAACGGTGGCAACCTCGGTACTGACGGCTCGGTCGCCTACATGTTCGATCGTAAGGGCCAGATCAGCTATGCGCCCGGCGTCGATGAAGACGCGCTGATGGAAGCGGCGCTGGAGGCGGGCGCCGACGACGTCGTCAGTCAGGAGGATGGGTCGGTCGAGGTCTATACCAGCTTCGCCGAGTTCCTCTCGGTCAACGAAGCACTGACAGAAGCCGGATTCCGCGGCGACGAAGCAGAAGTGGCGATGATTCCCTCCATCATGGCGCCCATCACCGACGTCGAGACGGCGCAGAAGGTTCTGCGTCTCATCGATGCGCTGGAAGACCTGGATGACGTGCAGAACGTCTACCACAACGCGGAAATCTCCGACGAGATCATGCAGCAGCTGGGCTGAATGTCGTGTTGTCCGCAGCCGGGAGCCGCATTGCTGGGCTCCCGGCTTTTTTATAGGCGCGCATCGCTGGCAACGTAGTGTCTATCTGGGCGCATATTGTTGTCGGTGGCGGAGACGGCAGCGCCTCCGTATACTCGCCACTGGATAAATAGACAGCACGGCACGGCATGACGCTGATTTTGGGTATCGATCCCGGCTCTCGAATCACCGGCTACGGCGTCGTACGGGACACCGGCCGCGGTTGTGAATACGTCGCCTCTGGTTGCATTCGTACCGGCACCGGCGAGCTGTCTGATCGCTTGCGTGCCGTTTTCAGTGGTGTGAGCGAGGTCATTCGGACCTTTGGCCCGGTAACGATGGGCATCGAGCAAGTATTCATGGCACGGAATGCAGATTCCGCGCTCAAGCTCGGCCAGGCTCGGGGGGCAGCCATCGTTGCTGGCGCGGAAGCAGGTCTGCAGATCGCGGAGTACACCGCGACGCAGGTCAAACAGGCCATCGCCGGAACGGGCGGGGCTGATAAGCAGCAGGTGCAGATGATGGTCATGCACCTGCTCAAGCTTCTGGAAAAACCCCAGATCGATGCTTCGGACGCGCTGGCCATTGCGTTATGTCATGCGCATCACCGGCAGAGCCTCATTCCGCACGGCCTGGCCGGCGCCAAGCGACGAGGCGGGCGGTTGCGTCTGTAGTCGGCGCAAACTCTTTTGGTTGAACGAATAATCGTCTGGTCGTCAGCGGATGCGATGGCCATGGAGGAAACAGCTTGATCGGACGTTTGCGTGGCACGCTGGTGGAAAAGCAACCGCCACATCTGATTCTCGATGTCAACGGTATCGGCTATGAGGTCGAAGTGCCGATGACGACGCTGTATCGCCTGCCGGCGGTCGGCGAGCCGGTGACGCTGCATACGCACCTTGTCGTGCGTGAAGACGCACAACTTCTTTATGGCTTCGCCGAGAAGCGCGAGCGCGAGCTGTTCCGTGAGCTGATCCGTTTGAACGGTGTGGGACCGAAGCTGGCGTTGGCGTTGATGTCCGGGCTGGAAGTCGATGAGCTGGTGCGTTGTGTGCAGGCGCAGGATACGTCGGTCCTGGTGCGCATCCCAGGCGTTGGCAAGAAGACCGCCGAGCGGCTTCTGGTCGAGTTGAAGGACCGCTTCAAGGCGTGGGAGAGCATGCCCGCCATCGCGACCTTCGTGGTTGAACCCGGGAGCAAAATGGCAGTCACAAGCGCCGAGAATGATGCGGTCAGCGCGTTGATCTCCCTGGGCTTCAAGCCACAGGAAGCCAGCCGTGCAGTGTCCGCCATACAGGAAGATGATTTGAGCAGTGAAGAAATGATCCGCCGTGCCCTCAAGGGCATGGTGTAAGCCATGATCGAAGCGGATCGTATCGTCACGGCAGGCAGTCGCGATCGCGACGAGCAACTGGATCGTGCCATTCGGCCACTCAAGCTGGCCGAGTACATTGGTCAGCCGGTCGTGCGCGAGCAGATGGACCTGTTCATCCGCGCCGCCAAGGGCCGTCAGGAAGCGCTCGATCACACGCTCATCTTCGGTCCGCCGGGGCTGGGCAAGACTACGTTGGCGAACATCATCGCCGAAGAGATGGGCGTGTCGATCAAGAGCACGTCAGGCCCGGTGCTTGAGCGACCGGGTGACCTGGCCGCATTGCTAACCAATCTGGAGGCGGGCGACGTTCTGTTCGTCGACGAGATCCATCGCCTTTCGCCCATTGTCGAGGAGGTTTTGTACCCGGCGATGGAAGATTTCCAGCTGGATATCATGATCGGCGAGGGACCTGCGGCTCGCTCGATCAAGCTGGATCTGCCGCCGTTCACCCTTGTGGGCGCCACCACGCGGGCCGGTATGCTGACCAATCCATTGCGAGACCGATTCGGTATCGTCCAGCGTCTGGAGTTCTATTCCACCGAGGACCTGGCGACCATCGTCAGCCGTTCCGCCGGTATCCTCGGTCTGCCGACCGAGCCGGAGGGTGCATTCGAGATTGCCCGTCGGGCGCGAGGGACGCCGCGTATCGCTAACCGCTTGCTACGCCGTGTGCGAGATTTCGCAGAAGTGCGGGGTCGTGGCGAGATCACCCGGCAGGTTGCCGACCTTGCCTTGAACATGCTCGACGTCGATGAGCGAGGCTTCGATCATCAGGATCGCCGGCTGCTACTGACCCTGATCGAGAAGTTCGACGGCGGACCGGTGGGGATCGACAGCCTGGCCGCTGCGATCAGTGAAGAGCGGCACACCATCGAGGATGTGCTCGAGCCGTACCTCATTCAGCAGGGCTACATCATGCGCACGCCGCGCGGTCGGGTCGTGACGCGTCACGCCTATCTCCATTTCGGCCTCAACCTGCCCAAGCGCATGAGCGATGCTCCAACGCCGGATTTGTTCGATGGCGACATAGTTTGAAGAAAATATTGTTCTCTTACCCGATTGGCATTTACAGGGCCGAGCACTAGTATGCGCGCGCAAGCCGGAGCTGAAATCTTCACCCACCGCTGTCGAGTCTATTACGAGGACACCGATGCGGGCGGCATTGTCTACTACGTCAACTACCTCAAATTCATGGAGCGAGCTCGTACCGAGCGGTTGCGCAGCCTGGGATTCGCCCAGTCGCAGCTGGCCGGCGAGGACTTGCTGTTCGTCGTGCATTCGGTCGAAGCCCGCTACCGAGCACCGGCTCGCCTGGACGATGAATTGCTGGTGACGGCCGAGGTGGTTGAGGTGAATCGCGCCAGTCTGCGGTTTCGCCAGCAGGTCCGGCGTGCACTGGATGATGTTCTGCTTTGTGAGGGGCAGGTGCTGGTTGCCTGCGTGCGTGCCGAAAGTTTGAAACCCCGAGCCATTCCCGAAGCGCTGCGTGTCGCCTTCGCTGGCTCGGGTCTATCCCCTGCAGGAGAGTAAGCGTGGAAGCCAACGTCGATCACATGTCCATGTGGAGCCTGATCAGCAACGCCAGCTTCGTGGTGCAGCTGGTCATGCTGATTCTGGTGGCCGCTTCGGTCGCATCATGGATTCTGATTTTTCAGCGCGGCAGTATGCTGCGTGCCGCGAAGCGAGCACTCGATACCTTCGAAGAGCGCTTCTGGTCCGGTATCGACCTGTCCAAGCTGTATCGCCAGGCAGGCAGCAACCCGGATCCGGATTCTGGCGTCGAGCAGATCTTTCGCGCCGGCTTCAAGGAATTTTCCCGTCTGCGTCAGCAGCAGGGTGTCGATCCCGATGCGGTGATGGATGGGGTCAATCGCGCCATGCGCGTGGCGATTTCCCGTGAAGAGGAAAAGCTCGAGCAGAGCTTGCCATTCCTGGCCACCGTTGGTTCCACCAGCCCTTACATCGGCCTGTTCGGTACCGTCTGGGGGATCATGAACTCCTTTCGCGGCCTGGCTCAGGTTCAGCAGGCAACTCTAGCGACTGTGGCGCCAGGCATCGCCGAAGCGCTGATCGCTACGGCAATCGGTTTGTTCGCCGCGATTCCTGCGGTGATCGCCTACAACCGTTTCGCCGCGCGGGGCGAGATGCTCATCGGTCGTTATTACACCTTTGCCGATGAGTTCCAGGCCATCCTCCACCGCAAAGTTCACACCACCGAAGACTGAGGCCCACGGCCATGGCCAGAATCCGCAACAGACGCAAGCCCGTCGCCGAGATGAACGTGGTGCCCTACATCGATGTGATGCTGGTGCTGCTGGTTATCTTCATGGTCACGGCGCCGATGCTCAATCAGGGCGTCAAGGTCGATCTGCCCAAGGTCAGCAGCGAAGCCTTGCCGCAGGATAACGACAAGCAGGTGCTGACCATTTCCATCAAGGCTGACAAAACTTATTACTGGAACGTCGGTAGCGAGGTGGATACCGACAGCAAGGGCAACGAGGCCGTCGCATTGGCAGACATGACGCAGGCTGTCGTTGCCATCATGCGCCAGCGTCCGGATACCCAGGTGTTCATCCGTGGCGATCGCGCGGTTGATTATGGTTCGGTGATGGAGGCCATGGGCGGTCTGCAGGAAGCCGGCGTGGGTAATGTCGGTCTGATCACCGAGGCGCCTTGATGCAGCAGCGTGAGTCGTCGCCTTCGCAGAGCTACTTCTGGCCGACCGTGCTAGCGGTAGGTCTGCACGTCATTATTTTCGGCATGCTGTTCGTCAGCTTTTCGATGACGCCCGAGCTGCCGCCGTCCAAGCCGATCGTTCAGGCCACCTTGTATCAGTTGAAGTCGCAGAGCCAGGCGACGACTCAGACCAATCAGAAGATTGCCGGCGAAGCGAAGAAGACGGCTGCCAAACAGTTCGAAAGCGAACAGACGGAACAGCGTAAGGTCGAGCAGCAGAAGCAGGCTGCTGCCGCCCGCGCTGCGGAACAAAAGAAGGCGGAAGAGGCTCGAAAGGCGGATGCAGCGAAAGCTGCAGCCGATAAAGCGGCTGCGGCGAAAAAGGCCGAGGAAGCCAAGAAGGTCGAACAGCAGAAGCAGGCCGATATCGCCAAGAAAAAGGCTGCTGAAGAACTTGCCAAGAAGAAGGCAGCCGAGGAGGCCAAGAAGAAGGCCGCCGAAGAAGCCAAGCGCAAGGCGGCGGAAGAAGCGAAGAAGAAAGCTGCCGCCGAAGCTGCCAAGAAAAAAGCTGCTGAAGATGCCAAGAAGAAGGCTGTGGCGGAAGCCGCGCGCAAAGCGGCAGAAGACAAGAAGGCTCAGGCGCTTGCCGAGCTGCTCTCTGACACTACCGAGCGCCAGCAGGCTCTGGCTGATACCCATGGTGATCAGGTTGCCGGCAACTTCGATGATCTGATCCGGCTGCGTGCAGCAGAAGGCTGGACCCGACCGCCGTCGGCGCGCAATAACATGACCGTGCAGCTCCAGGTAAACATGCTTCCGGATGGCACCATCACCAACGTCAGCGTCTCCAGATCGAGCGGAGATGTGCCATTCGACAATTCTGCGGTTGCCGCAGTAAAGAACATCGGTCGGCTGACGGAAATGCAGGGCCTGAGCCCGCAGGACTTCCAGCCTTACCGGTCCTTCAAAATGACATTTACGCCTGAGGATCTAGCGTTGTGATCAACTCCCTTCGAGGTCTACTTGTCCTGCTCTGCTGCCTGGCGGGAATGGCGGTGGCGCAGGAAAAAAACATCGTCGTCACCAGTGGTGCCGACCGTGCGATCCCGATCGCGGTCGTTCCATTCGGTTGGCAGGGCGGCACCGTACTGCCTGAGGACATGGCGGAAATCGTCGGCAACGACCTGCGCAATTCCGGTATTTTCCAGCCCATTCCGCGGCAGAACATGATCAGCATGCCGACCCGCGGCAGCGAGATCATTTATCGCGACTGGAAGGCTCTGGGCGCCCAGTACGTGATGGTCGGTAATATCGAGCCGGCCGGTGGCCGCCTTCAGGTCCGCTACGAAGTGTTCAACGTAACGACCGAACAGCAGGTGATGACTGGAACCGTTGGTGGTTCCCCGGATCAGTTGCGCGACATGGCGCACCATGCGGCGGATCAGTCCTTCGAGAAACTCACCGGCATCAAGGGCGCATTTTCGACGCGTCTGCTGTATGTGACGGTTGAGCGGCTGGGTGGCGCCAACACGCGCTACACGCTGCAGCGCTCGGATTATGACGGCGCTCGGGCGGTGACTCTGCTGCAATCGCGCGAGCCCATCCTCTCCCCGCGTTATTCACCGGACGGACGCCGTATTGCCTATGTGTCCTTCGAGCAGAAGCGTCCACGTATTTTCATTCAGCACATCGATACGGGTCGCCGCGAACAGGTCACCAACTTCGAAGGTTTGAACGGTGCGCCGGCATTCTCGCCAGATGGCAATCGCCTGGCGTTCGTACTGTCGAAAGATGGCAATCCGGAAATTTATGTGATGGACCTCGGCTCGCGGCAGTTGCAGCGCCTGACCAATCACTACGCGATCGATACCGAACCCTTCTGGGGTGCTGATGGTCAGACCATTTATTACACCTCTGACCGTGCTGGCAAGCCTCAGGTCTACAAGCAGCGGTTGGGCAGCAATTCGGCTGAGCGTGTGACGTTCGTTGGCAACTACAACGCCAACCCGAAGCTGTCGGCCGACGAGAAGACGCTGGTCATGATCCATCGCCAGGACGGTTACACAAACTTCAAGGTCGCTGCGCAGGATCTGCAGCGTGGCAATTTGCGAATACTCTCGGATACCAGTCTGGATGAATCGCCCACTGTTGCGCCTAATGGCACCATGCTAATCTACGCCACCCGCCAGCAGGGCCGGGGAGTCTTGATGCTCGTGTCCATCAACGGACGCGTTAGGCTCCCGCTTCCTACAGCTCAAGGCGAAGTCCGAGAGCCGTCCTGGTCCCCTTACCTGAACTGATGCGGTATCAACGCTTTTAACCAAAACACACCTGGGGTTGTTACAGATGGAAATGCTGAAATTCGGTAAGTTCACCGCTCTGGCTCTGGCCATGGCTGTTGCTGTCGGTTGTTCCTCCAAGGGCGGCGACGATTCGGGCGAAGGTTCGGGCGCGATCGATCCGAATGCTGGTTACGGTGCTGATTCCGGTTCCGTCGATAGCAGCATGAGCGAAGAAGCCGCTCTGCGCGCCATCACCACCTTCTACTTCGAATACGACAGCTCCGACCTGAAGCCGGAAGCCATGCGCGCGCTGGACGTTCACGCCAAGGACCTGAAAGGCAACGGCGCTCGCGTCGTTCTGGAAGGCCACACCGACGAGCGTGGTACCCGCGAGTACAACATGGCTCTGGGCGAGCGTCGCTCCAAGGCCGTACAGCGTTACCTGGTACTGCAGGGCGTTTCCCCGGCTCAGCTGGAACTGGTTTCCTACGGCGAAGAGCGTCCAGTTGCCATGGGTAACGACGAGCAGTCCTGGGCCCAGAACCGTCGCGTCGAACTGCGCAAGTAATTCGTCATGCGTAAGTACCGTCATGCTCTGACTCTTACAGTGCTCGCGCTGCCGCTGATGGCGGTGGCTCAAGTGCCGGTGGTGGATTACGAAGAAGGTGCCGCTAGTGGCAACTCGGGTTACTCCACCGCTGCGCCGAGCGGTGACGGTGCCTATGCCGGAGGTGGAGCCACCGCTCCATCTTCGGCACAGGGCATGCTCTTCATGCAGTTGCAGCAGATGCAGGAAGAGATCGCGCAACTGCGCGGCATGCTCGAGGAACAACAGAATCAGATCCAGCGCCTGCAACAAGAGGGGCTGGAACGTTATCAGGATCTTGATCGGCGCTTGTCCAGCGGGCCCGCGGCGTCCAGTAATCAGTCGGCGCCGTCGCGCGAACCGGCGGCTGCGGGCGGTGCCGGTGCATCCACTGCCTCGTCCGGGCAGTCGCAGAGCGCTTCGGGTGATCCGGCGCAAGAGAAGCTCTATTACGACGCCGCATTCGACCTGATCAAGGCAAAGGACTTCGACAAGGCCAGCCAGGCTTTCGCTGCATTCCTGCGCAAGTACCCTGACAGTCAGTACGCTGGCAACGCCCAATACTGGCTTGGCGAGGTCAACCTGGCAAAGGGCGACCTGCAAGGGGCCGGTCAGGCGTTTGCTCGAGTGAGCCAGGCGTATCCGCAGCACAACAAGGTGCCGGATTCGCTCTACAAGCTGGCAGATGTTGAGATCCGTCTGGGTAACCGGGACAAGGCGCAGGGCATTCTTCGTGAGGTCATTGCCCAGTATCCGAATACATCGGCTGCACAATTGGCTCAGCGTCAGCTCAATCGCTGAGGCACACCGGCGAGACCGAACGAAACCCGCCCATCGCGCGGGTTTTTTCGTTAGAATCGCCGCCCCTATTTCCCGCAACGGAGGCGGATGGCCTGTTTAGCCGTCACGCCCGTGGCTGATATGACCCTGCGAATTACCGAGATTTTCTACTCGCTGCAGGGGGAGACGCGGACCAGTGGATTGCCTACTGTGTTCGTCCGCCTGACCGGCTGTCCCCTGCGCTGTCAATATTGCGATACCGCCTACGCATTCAGCGGCGGAGAGTTGATGACGCTCGACGCGATCGTCGAGCGGGTTGCCTCCTACAATCCCCGTTACGTCTGCGTGACCGGGGGAGAGCCGCTGGCGCAGCCCAACTGCGTACCTTTGCTGCAGCGATTGTGCGATGCGGGATATGAGGTTTCACTGGAGACCAGTGGTGCACTCGATATCTCCGTGGTGGATGAGCGTGTCAGTCGTGTAGTGGACCTGAAAACACCGGGTTCCGCCGAGGTCGCGCGTAACCGCTACGAGAACATCGCCTGCATAACGCGCAACGATCAGGTCAAGTTCGTCATCTGTTCCCGCGAGGATTATGACTGGGCTGTCAGCAAGCTGATCGAGTACGGGCTGGATCGACGTGCCGGAGAGGTGTTGTTCTCGCCGAGTCACGGTCAGGTCGATGTTCGTGCCCTTGCGGACTGGATCGTTGCCGACAATCTGCCGGTGCGCTTGCAGCTTCAGTTGCACAAGATTATCTGGAACGACGCGCCCGGCCACTGAGTCGCTGGCATTGGCGGCTCGTCCCTGACTGGTCGTGCTCATCCGTTTTGAAGGTATCGCGAAATGAACGAGAAGAAAGCAGTCATCCTGCTGTCCGGCGGGCTTGATTCGGCTACGGTGGTCGCCATGGCCCGTGCTCAGGGCTACGCCTGCTACACCATGAGCTTTGACTACGGCCAGCGTCATCGCGCCGAACTGCAGGCGGCCGAACGTGTTGCTCAACAACTGGGAGTGGTCGAACACAAGGTGATCGGCCTGGACCTCAATGGCATCGGCGGCTCGGCATTGACCGACGACAGCATCGATGTGCCTGAGGTGCCTGGTGAAGGTATTCCGGTCACATACGTCCCGGCGCGCAATACGGTGTTTCTCTCGTTGGCCCTTGGCTGGGCTGAGGTGCTGGGTGCCCGTGACATCTTTATCGGCGTCAATGCGGTCGATTACTCGGGCTACCCGGATTGTCGACCGGAGTTCGTTGCGGCATTCGAGCGAATGGCCAATCTGGCCACCAAGGCAGGCGTAGAAGGGCTGGGGTTCCGCATCCAGGCACCACTGCAGGAGATGAGCAAGGCGCGGATCGTGCAGGAGGGGTCTCGTCTGGGCGTGGACTATGCGGCGACGGTTTCCTGCTATCAGGCCGACACGGATGGGCGTGCCTGTGGCAAGTGCGACAGCTGTCGATTGCGCGCCGCCGGTTTTGCCGAAGCGGGGCTGGCTGACCCCACTCGCTATTTCTGAGCGGCCTGCGCCAGTACTGGATGGGTGCCGTCAAACGAAGGCGATCGCGAACTTTTTCAAAAAAAAGTTTGTTTTCATCAATCAAATCAGTATCATGCGCCCCGCATTGGGTCGTTAGCTCAGTTGGTAGAGCAGTTGGCTTTTAACCAATTGGTCGTAGGTTCGAATCCTACACGACCCACCATATCGCTCCCGAGAGAGCACCAGAAGCCGGAGACCTGTCAGGGTTATCCGGCTTTTTTAATGGCCGCGATTTTGCGTTGCTGCAGGCTGCTACGTTCGGTCATAAGAAGCGTTTTTCTCTACGACCTTAGTAGGTGGCTCAAGCGTTTTTAAACGTAATAGACTGCGGCCCCTTCCGATTACCGTTGGTTCGAGGCTCAAATGTATTCTGATCGTATCCGCTTGTCCTCTCTGCAGAACAAGGTCATGAGTGCCCACGAGGCAGCTGCCCTTATTCGCGACGGCATGACCGTCGGCATGAGCGGCTTCACCCGCGCGGGCGAAGCCAAGGCTGTGCCCCTCGCGCTGATCGACCGTGCCAAGGACGAGAAGCTGCAGATCAGCCTGGTCACCGGCGCCAGCCTGGGTAACGATCTCGATGGCAAGATGGCTTC
>DNMQ01000110.1 GCA_003488145.1 Pseudomonas sp. | reverse complement strand
CCCGGCACCACCGCGACGATGCCGCCGCCCACCCCGCTCTTGCCGGGCAGGCCGACGCGATAGGCGAAGTTGCCCGCCTCGTCGTACAGCCCGCTGGTGGCCATGATCGCGTTGACCTGCTTGGTCTGGCGCGGCGCCAGCACCGTCTCGCCGCTTTGCGGACAGGCACCATCGCGGGCGAGAAAGGCGAACGCGCGGGCCAGGTCGACGCAGTTCATGCGCAGCGCACAGTGATGAAAATAGCTGCGTAATACCGCTTCGACATCGTTGTGGAAGTTGCCGAAGGCCTGCATCAGGTAAGCCATGGCCGCATTGCGCGCGCGGTGCTGATATTCGGATTCGGCGACGCGGGTGTCGGAAACGATCTGCCGGTTGCCGGACAGGTGCCGGACGAAATCGCGCATCGACAGCTCCGGGGTGGCGAAGCGCGACTGGTTGACGTCGCAGATTACCAGCGCCCCGGCGTTGATGAACGGGTTGCGCGGGCGGCCGCGTTCGAACTCGAGCTGCACCAGTGAATTGAACGGCTGCCCCGAAGGCTCGTGGCCTAGCCGCTCCCATAACGACTCGCCGCGATGGGCGATGGCCTGCACCAGGCTGAACACTTTCGAAATGCTCTGGATCGAGAACGGCGTCTGCGCGTCGCCGGCTTCGAAAATCTCGCCCTCGGCACTGCACACGGCAATACCCAACTGGTTGGGCGGCACGTCGGCCAGCGCCGGGATGTAACTGGCCACGCGACCTTGCCCGAGCAGCGGGCGTACATCGTCGAGAATTTCCTGCAGCAGGGCGTGCATCGAAGGCTCCATCGGTCCTGAGTCCAGGGTGGACGCCCGCCGGCCGAGGGGCATCACAGCGCGCGGTCAGAACTTCTCGGGCCGCAGCACTTCCACCTCGGCCAGATAGCAGACCATGGCGAAGTTTTCGTAGTAGCGCGCCTGCAGGTGCTCGGCGATACGCTCGGCGATCTCGCGGCTGCAGATCACCTCCAGGCGGATATTGCCGTCGGTATCCCAGCCGGCGCTGCGCACCCCGCGGCTGCCGCTGCCACGGGCGTCCGACAGGGTCCAGCCCGGAGCGCCCAGGTTTTTCAGGTCGGCTTCCAGCTTGTGTTCCAGCGCTGCCTCGCAGATCACGGTCAGCAGCGTACGATTGTGCGCGTTCATCTCAGAACCCCCAGGCGATCAGCCGCTCGGCCAGGGCCAGGTAGAGCGGAATGCCGATCAGGATGTTGAACGGAAAGGTGATGCCCAGCGACGCGGTCAGCGACAGCGACGGATTGGCTTCCGGTACCGCCAGGCGCATCGCCGCTGGCACCGCAATGTACGAGGCACTCGCCGCCAGCGTGGCGAGCATCGCCGTACCGCCCAGCGACAGACCCATGAAGCGCGCCAGCAGGGCGCCGATCAGCGCACCGATCAGCGGCATCAGCAGCGCAAAGGCAGCGAGCTTGAAGCCGTAGCGCTTGAGCGAGCCGAGCTGGCCGGAGGCGATCAGGCCCATTTCCAGCAGGAAGAACGCCAGCACCGGCTTGAACATGCTGGTGTACAGCGGTTCGAGCGGTTTGATGGCCTCCTTGCCGGCGATCGCACCGATCAGCAGGCCACCGAGCAGCAGCATGATGCTCTTGCCAAGGAAGATCTCGCGGCCCAGTTCCTTCCAGTCGGTATCGCGCGACACGCCCTTGGCCAGCAGAATGCCGACCAGGATCGCCGGGATTTCGAGAATCGCCACGAGCAGCGGCATGTAGCTTTCGAAGAAGATTTCCCGCGCCGCCAGATAGGCCACCACGACGGCGAAGGTACCGGCGCTCACCGAACCGTAGTGCGCCGCCACCGCCGCCGCGTTGACCCTGTCGAAGCGCAACCCGCGCAGCAGGATGAAGGCCAGGATCGGCAGCAACACGCCCAGCCCCAGCACCAGCAGCGACTGCCCCAGAAGCGCCGCACTGGCCTGTTCGGCCAGCTCCACACCACCGTGCAGACCGATCGCCAGCAGCAGGATGATCGACAGCGTCTCGTAGAGCGCCGGCGGCAGCTTCAACTCGCTCTTCACCAGGCCCGCAAACAGGCCGAACACGAAGAACAGCACTACTGGGTCGATACCCATCTACAGTCTCCACAGCTTGGACAATGGACCGATCCCTGGCAGACATTGGCTCGAAAAAAAGGAGCCGCAAGGGCTCCCAAAGGGGACACACTGCCCGCGCCGTCCGTTCCGCTGGCTGCCGCGCATGCTTGCGCAGCGCGGCCAAAACAGTCGAAACGACGCTGGCGTGACGTGATCAGACCGCCACGCCACCCTTCACTCAGCCCTCGATCTCTATCAAGACATCGCCCGGGTTCACCCGGTCACCTTTGGCGACATGCACGGCCTTGACCGTTCCGCTCATGGGCGCCTGAATCTCGGTTTCCATCTTCATCGCTTCGCTGATCAGTACGGCCTGGCCAGCCTTGACCACGTCGCCTTCCTTGACCAGCACGTCGACCACGTTGCCCGGCATGCTGGTGCTGACGTCGCCCGGACCGCTGGCCTGCTTGCGCTGGCTGCCGCCGCTGCCGCCGACGAAGTTGTTCAATGGCTCGAACACCACCTCTTCCGGCATGCCGTCGATGGAAAGGAAGAAGTGCCGCTTGCCTTCGCCCTTGACGCCGACACCGGTGATATCCACGCGGTAGGTTTCGCCATGCACGTCGATGACGAACTCGGTCGGCACGCCCTGCCCGCCTGCAGCGGTCGCGGTGCTGCCGTCAGGGATCGGCAGCAGTGTTTCCGGTACCAGCGTACCGGCCTCACGCTCCTCGAGGAACTTGCGGCCGATGTCGGGGAACATGGCGTAGGTCAGCACGTCTTCTTCGGATTTGGCCAGCGCACCGACTTCCTGGCGCAGCTTGTCCAGCTCCGGCTTGATCAGGTCGGCCGGGCGCACGTCGATGATCTCTTCACCGCCGATGGCCTGGCGCTGCAGCTTGGCGTCGATGGTGCCCGGCGCCTTGCCGTAGCGGCCCTGCAGGTAGAGCTTCACCTCGTTGGTAATGGTCTTGTAGCGCTCGCCGGCGAGCACGTTGAAGAACGCCTGGGTGCCGACGATCTGCGAGGTCGGGGTGACCAGCGGCGGGTAGCCGAGGTCCTTGCGCACGCGCGGAATCTCGGCGAGCACCTCATCCATGCGGTTGAGCGCACCCTGCTCCTTCAGCTGGTTGGCCAGGTTGGAAATCATCCCGCCCGGCACCTGGTTGACCTGCACACGGGTATCGACGCCGGTGAATTCGCTTTCGAACTGGTGGTACTTCTTGCGCACCGCATAGAAGTACAGGCCGATCTCCTGCAGCAGCTCCAGATCGAGGCCGGTGTCGTACGGCGTGCCACGCAGGGCGGCGACCATCGACTCGGTGCCCGGATGACTGGTGCCCCAGGCCATGGAGGAAATCGCGGTGTCGATGTGATCGGCGCCGTTCTCGATGGCTTTCAACTGGCACATGCTGGCGACACCGGCGGTGTCATGGGAGTGGATGAACACCGGCAGGTCGATCTCGGCCTTCAGTGCACGCACCAGATCGCCGGTGGCGAACGGGGTCAGCAGGCCGGCCATGTCCTTGATGGCGATGGAGTCGACGCCCATGTCGCGCATCGCCCGGCCCTGCTCGACGAACAGCTCGACAGTGTGTACCGGGCTGGTGGTGTAGGCGATGGTGCCCTGGGCGTGCTTGCCGGTCTTCTTCACCGCGCGGATGGCGGTTTCCAGGTTCCGTACATCGTTCATCGCATCGAAGATGCGGAACACGTCGATGCCGTTGTCCGCAGCCTTGGCACAGAACGCTTCAACCACGTCATCGGCGTAGTGGCGGTAGCCGAGCAGATTCTGCCCGCGCAGCAGCATCTGCAGGCGGGTGTTGGGCAGTGCGGCCTTGAGCTGGCGCAGGCGCTCCCAGGGGTCTTCCTTGAGGAAGCGTACGCAGGCGTCGAACGTGGCGCCGCCCCAGACTTCCAGCGACCAGTAGCCGACACGGTCGAGCTTTTCGCAGATCGGCAGCATGTCTTCAGTGCGCATGCGGGTGGCCAGCAGCGACTGATGGGCGTCACGCAGGATGGTGTCGGTAACGGTGATTTTCTTCTGAGCAGTCATGGTTCGTTCCTCACAGTCCTGCGTGGGCGGCGATGGCGGCAGCGATGGCCAGGGCCAGCTCGCCCGGCTTGCGTTTGATCGAGTAGTTCAGCAGTTCCGGGTGGTTCTCGACGAAGCTGGTGTTGAACTGGCCGCTGCGGAAATCCGNNACGCGCATGTCGTCCAGTGCTCGCGAACCACGGGCCAGTGCCTCTTCCCAGGTCAGCGCCCAGACGATTAGCTTCAGGCACATGGAGTCGTAATACGGCGGAATGGTGTAGCCGGTATAGATCGCCGTGTCGGTGCGCACACCGGGGCCACCCGGCGCGTAATAACGGGTGATCTTGCCGAAGCAGGGCAGGAAGTCGTTGCGCGGCTCCTCGGCGTTGATGCGGAACTGCAGGGCGAAGCCGCGATACTGGATGTCCTCCTGCTTGACCGACAGCGGCTGGCCGGAGGCGATGCGGATCTGCTCGCGGACGATATCGATCCCGGTGATTTCCTCGGTGATGGTGTGTTCCACCTGCACCCGGGTGTTCATTTCCATGAAGTACACCTCGCCATCGGCGAGCAGGAACTCCACGGTGCCGGCGTTCTCGTAACCCACCGCCTTGGCCGCACGCACGGCTAGGTCGCCGATATAGGCGCGCTGCTCGGGGGTGAGCTGCGGGCTCGGGGCGATCTCGATGAGCTTCTGGTTGCGGCGCTGGATCGAGCAGTCGCGCTCGAACAGGTGCACGGTGTTGCCGAAGCTGTCGGCCAATACCTGTGCCTCGATGTGCTTCGGCTCGACGATGCACTTTTCCAGGAAGACTTCGGCACTGCCGAAGGCCTTGGTCGCTTCGGAGATCACTCGCGGATAGGCCGATTCCAGCTCTGCCTGCGAGTTGCAGCGGCGAATGCCACGACCGCCACCACCGGAGGTGGCCTTGAGCATCACCGGATAGCCGATACGCTCGGCTTCGCGCAGCGCCTCGGCAAGATCGGCGACGTTGCCCTCGGTGCCCGGCGTGACCGGCACGCCCGCCTTGATCATGCTGCGCCGCGCTTCGGTCTTGTCGCCCATGCGGCGGATGACTTCGGCGCTGGGGCCTACGAAGCGGATGCCACGTTCGGCGCAGATCTCCGCCAGTTCGGCATTCTCGGAAAGAAATCCATAGCCTGGATGCAGCGCATCGCAGCCGGTTTCCACAGCCAGGTTCACCAGCTTGCGCGGGTTCAGGTAGCCGGCCAGCGGGTCTTCGCCAATGAAATGCGCCTCGTCGGCACGCTTGACGTGCAGCGCGTGGCGGTCGGCTTCGGAGAATACCGCCACCGAGCGGACACCCATTTCGGCACAGGCGCGGACGATGCGCACCGCGATTTCCCCGCGGTTGGCGATCAGCAGCTTCTTGATCACGCTGTCTTCCCTCGGATCGTTGAGCAGGCGACCCGCGTGCGGGTCATGATCACTCGCATTTGCAACGAGCCGTTTCACCCTACGCCCGCTGGGGTGATTACTGAAAATGAATAATTGTTTGCTTGAGAATAAGTAATTACTTATAGATACACCCTGAGCAGCATTAATCTGGCCGAACGGTCAGCGCCGCCGGCAACGGTGCAACGGGGCTGCGCTTCAATAATATTGCGGAGAACGTGATGCGAAAATCGCTGATGCGCATGACATTGCGCCAACTTCAGGTATTTCGCGCAGTGTGCGAAACGCACTCTTACAGCCGTGCCGCCGAGGAAATGGCGCTGACCCAGCCCGCCGTCAGTTTGCAGATTCGGCAGCTCGAGGAACTGGTCGGTCAACCGCTTTTCGAGTACCTCGGCAAGAAGCTCTACCTGACCGATGCGGCTGAAGCGCTACAGCGCGCCAGTACCGACATCTTCGGTCGCCTGGATAGCCTCGACATGCAGCTCTCGGATCTGCAGGGCTCTTTGCAGGGCCAGCTCAACCTGGCGGTTGAATCCAGCGCCAAGTACGTCACGCCGCACCTGTTCGCCGCCTTCAAGCGCCTGCACCCTGAGGTCAGCCTGCAGCTGGTGGTGGTCAACCATGCCCAGGCGGTCAAGCGCCTCTCGGTGAGCCGTGACGACCTGCTGATCATGTCTCAGGTGCCTACCGACATGGACCTGGAGTTCATGCCCTTCCTGAACAACCCGATCATCGCCGTGGCGCCACCCGACCACCCGCTGTGCAACGCCGCCACGCTGTCCCTGCAGGACCTCACGGACTATCCCCTGCTGGTGCGGGAGCCCGGCTCGGGCACGCGACGGGCCGGCGAGGACTACCTGCGCCAGAAGCGCGCGCATTTCGCCCAGACCATCCAGGTCGCGTCGCTGGATGCACTGCGCGAATGCGTGGTGGCCGGGCTCGGCCTGGCGCTGCTGCCGCGCCATGCGGTTCATCTGGAGCTGGCCAGCGGGCTGCTACGCGAGCTGCCGGTCGAGGAATTGCCGCTGTATCGCAGCTGGTGCGTGGTGCATTCGCGCGGCAAGCGCCTGAGCCCAGTGGCCCAGGCGTTCTTCGCNNTGGCGGAGCGCTTCGCCGGCTCGCCGACGACGAGCGCAGCGAGCTGATCACCAGCGCATCGGCGTAGTCGTTCAGCTCGGCATGCAGCTGACGCTGCTCGGTATAGCTTTCGATGGCGCGGCG
>DNMQ01000111.1 GCA_003488145.1 Pseudomonas sp. | reverse complement strand
CAGATCCTCTACACCATGAACCACGCCGAGGACCGCTTCGTGCTGGTCAACAGCGAGTTCGTGTCGCTGTACCAGGCGATTGCCGGGCAGCTGACCACCGTGCAGAAGACGCTGTTGCTCACCGATGGCGACGTGCACGACGCCGGCCTGCCGGATTGCGTCGGCGAGTACGAAAGCCTGCTGGCTGCCGCCGAGCCGAGCTACGACTTTCCCGATTTCGACGAGGACTCTGTCGCCACGACCTTCTACACCACTGGCACCACCGGCAACCCCAAGGGCGTCTACTTCACCCATCGCCAGCTGGTGCTGCATACCCTGGCTGCGGCAGTGACGGTCGGCTGCCGGGAGAATCCTCGGCTGATGGGCTCGGACGACGTCTACATGCCGATCACGCCGATGTTCCATGTGCATGCCTGGGGTTTGCCCTACGTCGCCACCATGCTCGGCCTCAAGCAGGTCTATCCCGGGCGTTATGATCCCGAGTACCTGATCGACCTGTGGCGCCGTGAGCAGGTGACTTTCTCCCATTGCGTGCCGACCATCGTGCAGATGCTGCTCAACGCCAAGGCGGCGCAGGGCACCGATTTCAAGGGCTGGAAGATCACCATCGGCGGCAGTGCGCTGACCCGCGGCCTGTATGACCAGGCCAAGGCCCGTGGCATGAACCTGATCGCTGCCTACGGCATGTCCGAGACCTGCCCGCTGATTTCCGGCGCGCACATCAACGACGAGCTGCTCGAGGCCGACGAAGACACCCGCAGTACCTTCCACCTCAAGGCCGGTGTCCCGGTGGTGCTGGTCGATGCGGCGATTCAGGCGGCGGACGGCAGCTTCCTGCCGACGGATGGGAGCTCCCAGGGCGAGCTGGTGCTGCGTGCACCCTGGCTGACCCAGGGCTATTACAACGAGCCGGAGAAGAGCGAAGAGCTGTGGGCTGATGGCTGGCTGCACACCGGCGACGTCGCAGTCATCGACGAGATGGCCAATATCGAGATTCGCGACCGCATCAAGGACGTGATCAAGACCGGTGGTGAATGGCTGTCCTCTCTCACCCTTGAAGGGCTGATCAGCCGTCATGAGGCGGTGCGCGATGTAGCCGTGGTTGGTGTGCCGGACGAGCGCTGGGGTGAGCGACCCTTTGCCCTGGTGGTGCTGGGTGAAGGCCGCGAACTGAGCGCCGCCGACTTGCAGACCTTCCTTGAGCCGGCGGTGGCCGAGGGGCACATCAACAAGTGGGCGATCCCGCAGCAGATCGCGGTGGTCAGCGAGATTCCCAAGACCAGCGTCGGCAAGCTGGACAAGAAGCGCATCCGCAGCGAAATCGCGCGTTGGCAGAAAGAGGGGAGCGCCGAGCAGACCTCGCTCAGCTGAACCGAGGTCGCGTATCGGCTCAACGCCCGGTAGGGGCCGTCCACGGATTTGCCGGGCGCCCTGATGCCGGGTGATCACCGTCGCGATCGGCCTGAACCATCGCGGCGGGCATTCATCGATGTCGATCCCGGCAGTTGCCTGAAGCCTGCCTACTCGGCAAGCTGCCCTTCCTGCGCGCCCGCGCAGCGAGAGATTGCCAAGCACCCGAGGACGTCATGGCTGCCACCCAACCGATGCTGATTCGCGAAACCTTCCCCGTCGGCCCTTTGCAGTGCAACTGCACGATCATTGGCGATCCTGTCAGCAAGAAAGCCATCGTGGTCGATCCGGGTGGCGATCCTGAACTGATCATGGCGCGACTCGACGCCCATGGTCTGACGGTGGTGAGCATCATCCATACCCATGCGCACCTGGACCACTTCCTCGCATCCGGCTCGATGAAGGAGAAGACCGGCGCCACGCTCCATCTGCACAAGGCCGATCAGATGCTCTGGGACAACCTGGAGATGCAGTGCCGCATGTTCGGCGTGCCTTACCGTCCGGTGCCCGCGCCCGATCAGTGGCTGAGCGACGATGAGGAGCTGGCCTGTGGCTGTGGCGTGGCATTGCACACGCCGGGGCATACGCCGGGATCCATGAGCTTCTGGTTCGCCGACGCCAAATTGCTGATCGCGGGCGACACCCTGTTTCGCCGCGGCATCGGGCGCACCGATCTGTGGGGTGGTGACTACGCCACCATCGAGCGCTCCATCAAGCAGCGGCTCTACTCGCTGGATGAAGACGCGACCGTGGTTACCGGCCACGGCCCGGATACGCGGCTGGGGGACGAAATGCGCGAGAATCCTTTCGTCCGGGCCTGACCCGGGGTGCCGTTGGCCGGGTTCTGCTGCACGGTTCCTATCCCAGGCGGTGACCGATGGTACTCTAGCGCCGCATTCAGGGCCGCGCTCGCAAGGGCTGGGGACTGCCCTGGTAACCGACGAGAGAAGGAAGTAACTATGAAAATGCTGAACATGACCGCCCTCGCAGCGAGCGTCGCTCTGCTGGTGGGATGCACCACCAATCCCTACACTGGCGAGCAGCAAGCCGGCAAGGCCGGCGTTTACGGTGGTATCGGCGCCGTCAGTGGCGCCGTCATCGGTGCGGCGACCTCGAGCAAGAAGGATCGCACCAAGGGCGCGTTGATCGGTGCAGCGGTCGGTGGTGCGGCTGCCGGTGGCTATGGCTACTACGTCGACACCCAGGAGGCCAAGCTGCGCCAGACGCTGCAGGGTACCGGTGTTCAGGTTCAGCGCAATGGTGACAACCTGACGCTGATCATGCCCGGCAACATCACCTTCGCCAGCAACTCGGCGGATATCTCCAGCAGCTTCTACCCGACCCTGAATTCCCTGGTGCAGGTGTTCAAGGAGTTCAACAAGAACGGCGTCGATATCGTCGGCCACACCGACAGCACCGGCTCCCTGCAGCTGAACCAGGACCTGTCCAACCGCCGCGCCCAGAGTGTTGCTTCCTACCTGGTCGGCAATGGTGTGGCCGCTTCGCGGATTTCTTCCTACGGTGCCGGCCCCAGCCAGCCGATCGCCAGCAACGATACAGCTGCCGGTCGCGCGCAGAACCGCCGCGTCGAGATCAACCTGCGTCCGTTGTAAGCATTCATAGGCCGCGAGGCTGCAACGGCCTCGCGGACGTCGAAATTCAGACGCCATAATTCCGTTTATCTTTGCTTCCATTGAACCTCTCTGCGCTATTCGTATCTGACATTCGATAGCACGCCAGTTGTGGCACAGAGGAGGTCGAATGGATGATCGTCCCGCTCTCCATTCCCGCAGGTCCTGGTTGCCATTATCGGTCGCTCTGGCCCTGATGGCGGGCCTGGGNNGAGCAGCGCTTCACCTTCGCTGTGGATGACATCGAACACACGCTACGCGAGCGGATGCGCGCCTACGAGATGGTCTTGCGCGGGCTTGCTGGCGTCGTTGCCGGCAGCGACGAGGTCCGCATCGATGATTGGGCGCGGGCCGTGGACCAGCTGCAGCTGCAGGACTTCTATCCGGGCATCCAGGCTGTCGCGCTGGCGCGGCATGCGACGCCGGAAACCCTCACCACCCTGATCGACCAGATCCGCGCCTCCGGCCGCGAGCGCTTTCGCATGTATCCGCCGGGCGACCGCGAAGAGTACGTGGTGACCGACTACATCCATCCGACCGACTGGCGCAATCGGCGGGTGCTCGGCTTCGATCTGTTCAGTGAGGCGACCCGCCGCGAGGCGATCATCAGTACGCGCAACAGTGGGAATCCGGTGCTCACGGGGCCGTTGCGCCTCAAGCAGGAAACCGAGCAGAACGTACAGGTGGGTGTTCTGTTGTTCTTTCCGATCTATGCGGTGACGGCGCCGGTTACCACCGAGGAGGAGCGTCAGCGCGCCTTTGTCGGCACCCTGCACGGCGCCTTCCGTCTGACCGACCTGATGGAAGGCATCCTCGGCTCGCGCAGCCGAATGCTGCAACTGCAGCTGTTCGATGCCGCTAATCCGGAGTCGCCACTGCTCACCGGACGTGCGCCGGTCAGTGCCGACGCCAAGTTCCAGCGCACTCGGAATATTTACATGTACGGCCGCAGCTGGCAGCTGCAGGTGGCCAGCACGCCGGAATACGAGGCGGTGCTGCGTGACAACAATCGGGCCTTCAGCCTCGCGGCGGCGCTTATGGCGGCGGCATTGTTCTCGTTGCTGGTGGGCGGCTATTTGTATCTGCGCGAACGTGCGCTGCGCAACAGTCAGGTATTGAGCCTGCAATTGCAGGAGCGCGAGGCGCGCTTCCGTCAGCTGATCGAACAATTGCCCGTGGCGACCCTGCTATGCAACGCCGGTGGGCGCATCGAACTGGCCAACCAGAGCGCCGGGCAGCTGTTCGGCAGCTCGACGGAGCTGCTGGCCGGTGAGCGTGTGAGTCGTTACGTACCTGGCGTGCTCGGCGAGCAGGTGCTCGGGCAACTGCGCGAAACCAGTCAGCTCGAACTGCAGGCGCAGCGCGAGGACGGCAAGGCGATCCCGGTTGCCGTCAGCCTGACCAGCTTCAGACATGACGATGTCTTGTATTACGTCCTGAATCTGCTCGATCTGCAGGCGCGCAAGCGCGACGAGGAGCGCTTCCGTAATGTCGTCGAGGCCTCGCCCAATGCCTTCGTGCTGGTGGATACCCGCGGCGACATCGTCATGGTCAATCGCCAGACCGAGCTGCTGTTCGGCTATGAGCGCCAGGAGCTGGTCGGGCAGCCCGTGGAACTGCTGTTGCCCGAAGCCTTGCGCGAAGCGCATCGCGGTCTGCGCCAGGGTTATGCCGAGAATCCGGAACCACGTCGCATGGGCGGCAATCGCGAGCTGTTCGGCCGCCACCGCGACGGCAGCGCGTTGCCTGTGGAAATCGGCCTGTCGCCCTTGCGCAGTGGCGACGAGCAGCTGGTGCAGGCGGTGATCATCGATATCAGTCACCGCAAGGCGGCCGAGCGTCGCTTGCGCGAGCAGGCCGACCAGCTGGCGGTAGCCAATCGCTACAAATCCGAGTTCCTCGCCAATATGTCCCACGAGCTGCGCACGCCGCTCAACAGCATTCTCATCCTCAGCGATCAGCTGCGTCAGAACGGCTCGGGCAACCTCAACGACAAGCAGGTCCGGCATGCCGACATCATTCATCGCGCCGGTCATGAGCTGCTGCAGTTGATCAACGATGTGCTGGATCTCGCCAAGATCGAGTCCGGCCATATGCAACTCAAGCTGGAGCCGCTGAACCTGCGTGAGTTGCTGACCGAACTGGAAACCTCGCTGACGCCGATGGCCGAGCAGAAGGGCTTGGCGCTGAAGGTGGTGGTCGACGCCGACGTACCGCCTGCGCTGAATTCGGACCGGGCCCGGCTGCAGCAGATTCTGCGCAACCTGTTGACCAACGCCTTGAAGTTCACCGAGCAGGGGCAGGTGGAGTTGCTGGCGAGCTACCCGCCGGAGGACGCTGACGGACAAATCCTGCAGCTGCAGGTACGTGACAGTGGCATCGGTATTGCCAAGGACCAGCAGGAGCGGATCTTCCAGGCGTTCCAGCAGATCGATGGTTCGATCAGCCGTCACTACGGCGGCACCGGTCTGGGCCTGGCGATCACTCGGCAGCTGGTGGAGGTGCTCGGGGGGTACGTCACGGTTGATAGCGAACTCGGCAACGGCGCCACCTTCACTGTGCGATTGCCGGTGGAGTCGACGTCGGGCGCATCAGCGCAGCCGCTGTTGCCGCGCCAACCGCAGCGCCGTGGGCGTGGTCCGGGGCTGCTGATCATCGAGGACGATGCCGATTTCGCATCGGTAGTGGCGGAGGTCGGGCAGAGCCACGGCTTTACCAGCCTGATCTGCAGCACCGGCCAGCAGGGGCTGGAAGCCCTGCGGCGCGAGCACTTTGCCGCAGTGATCCTTGACATCCTGCTGCCGGACATCAGTGGTTGGCAGGTGCACCGGGAATTGCGTGGCGACGAGCGTCATCAGGGCATGCCGGTGCTGATCATTTCCTGCGTGCCGCAGCCTCACGACTGGCATGACGATGGTTCGCGCTATCTGGTCAAGCCGGTAGCGCAGGCCGAACTCGAGCGCATCTTCATCGAACTGGCGCGCCACGAACAGAATTCGCTGCGCCTGCTGCTGGTGGAGACCGATCCCCGTCGCCGCGAACTGATCCGTGAGTACTTCGAGCGGCTCGGCTATAGCGTCACGCTGGCGGGGGGCGCCGAAGCGGCCCGGCTGGCGTATGCCGAACAGAATTTCACCGTGGTGGTGGTCGAACAGGAACTGGCAGACGGCAGCGGGCTGGATCTGCTGGATGCGCTGGAGCGCCTGCGTTCGCTTCGCGGCGTCACGGTGTTGGTAAACAGCCGTGAAAAGCTGTCGGATACAGACCTGCAACACTTGCGCCGTTATTCGGCTTCAGCACTGTCCAAGGAGGATGATGTGAAACGTATGGGAGAACTGGTGCGCCGAGGGCCAACGGTGGCGTCGCCAAGCGCCGCAGCTTCGCTGCAGGTGGCGGCATCGGGCCGGCGCGTGCTGCTGGTGGATGAGGATGTACGGCTGATCTATTCGCTGACCGCCCAGCTCGATGAGCTCGGGCTGCTGGTGGTCCCGGCCACAAGTGCCGACGAAGCGGTCGAGCGTTTCGATGAGGATGCCTTCGACCTGGTACTGCTGGACATGAGCCAGCCTGGGGCGGAAGGTCCTGATTTGGCGCAGCGGCTTAAGCAGGCGCATGACTGTCAGGCCCCCATCGTTGCGCTGGTGACAACGACGGGTGGGGGTGAGCGCGAGCGTTGCATGGCGGCTGGCGCCGACGACGTTCTGCTCAAACCCGTCGAGGCCACGGCGCTGGCGGCACTGTTGCAGCAATGGCTGGGTCTGGAGAGCGGTGCGGCCGGGGCTGAAGAGGAGTAAGCAAGTCGTGCGTGTTGAACATGCCTGTGGTGATGCGTTGATCGAACGATATGACACCTGGTGCGCGAATTCTCCGTGGGACGCTTGTTGTCGGCAGTTTGGCAACGGATTGCTCGGAGGTTGGCGATGACGCAGACGCAGCTTAAGGCCAAGCCACGCAGTCGTACGCTGCTGGTGGTGGACGACCGGGAAGCGAACCTGGTGGCCATGGAGGCGTTGCTGGGCGATGGTGACTGGCAGGTGCACACGGTCAATTCCGGCGAGGCTGCGCTGCGGGCACTGCTGGAACTGGACGTCGAGCTGGTGTTGCTGGATGTGCAGATGCCCGGCATGGATGGCTTCGAGGTCGCCCGGCTGATGCGTGGCAGCCCGCATACCCGCTACACGCCGATCATCTTCGTTTCGGCCATCGCGCATACCCGCGACTCCGTGCTGCGCGGTTACGCCACTGGCGCGGTGGACTTCATCCTTAAGCCGTTCGATCCACAGGTGCTCAAGCACAAGATCAACACCTTGCTGGCCCACGAACACAACCGCCGTGATCTGCAACTGCTCACACAGCAACTGGACAGCGCCCGTGCATTCAATGCCTCGGTCCTGAGCAACGCGGCCGAGGGCATTCTGGTGGTCGCCGAGGACGGCTATATCAGCTTCGCCAATCCGGCGATCGCCGGCATGCTGCACACCCGCGTCGAGGACCTGCAGGGCACGCCGCTGCTCTCGCATCTGGCGGCGCCGGAGATGCCGGTCAACTGGCAGGAGTCGGACTTCTACCGTTACTGGCGCAGCGGCTCGACCTATCGTCTGCACGAGGCGCAGCTGCACACCGCCACCGGTACGCCGTTGCCCGTCGCGTTGTCCAGCTCGCCGCTGCCGCGCCAGCAGCGCTCCATGGTGGTCATCGCGTTGGACATGTCGGTGGTGCGCAACCTTCACGTTCAGCTGGAGACCCAGGCGGTCACCGACTCGCTGACCGGGCTGCTGAACCGGCGTGGCTTCCATCAGGCGCTGGAATCGTCGCTGGCGCGGGTCGATCGCAACGGCAAGCGCATGGCCATCCTTTATATCGATCTGGACGGCTTCAAGCGCATCAACGATTCGCTCGGCCATGATGCCGGCGACGAAATTCTGTGCAAGGTGGCGCGTTTGCTGGAGACCTGCATGCGTCCCTACGACATCATCGCGCGCATGGGCGGCGACGAGTTCACGGCGCTGCTGGATTCGCTGGACCACCCGGAGGATGCTGCACGGGTAGCGGAGAAGCTGATCGAGCTGATCTCGGTACGGCACAGGATCGACGGTACCGAGGTGACCCTTGGTGCCAGTATCGGCATCGCTCACTTTCCCGACTGTGGGGTCAGCGTCGATCAGCTGCTGCGCTCGGCAGACATGGCGATGTACGAGGCCAAGCGTGCCGGTCGCCGCCAATACCGATTCTTCTCCAGCGACATGAACGAACGCGCGCATGCGCGGCTGATGATGGAGGAAAACCTGCGCAGCGCCACCGAGCGCAACGACTTCGAGCTGCTGTACCAGCCGCAGATCATGCTGGCGACCGGCAAGCTGAGGGGGTTCGAGGGTTTATTGCGCTGGCCCCAGGGTGATGCAGAGGAAAACCAGCCGGGCAACTTCATCCCATTGCTGGAAGAAACCCGGTTGATCGAGCGGGTCGGCGACTGGGTGCTGCGCGAAGGCATGAACCAGTACTGCCAGTGGCTGCCGTCATTCGGCAGCGATCTGATTCTCAGCCTGAACGTCAGCCCGGTGCAGTTCAGCCGGGCTGGGCTGTTCGATTCGCTTCGCCGTCTGCTGGATGAATATCAGCTCCGCCCTGCGCAACTGGAGCTGGAGGTCACCGAAGGCACGCTGATGCAGGATCTCGAGCAGAGCTGCGAAAAACTACGGCAATTGCGCAAGCTCGGCGTGCGCGTGGCCATCGACGATTTCGGCACCGGTTATTCGTCGCTGGCTTATCTGCGGCACTTCGAGCTGGATACGCTGAAGATCGACCGGCTTTTCATCGCCAACATGCTGGATTCCCCCCGCGATGCGGCGGTGGTCAGCACCATCATTGATCTGGGCCGCAACCTCAACCTGGAAGTGGTGGCCGAGGGCGTGGAAACCCGGGCGCAGCTTGACTGGCTGATGGAGAACGGCTGCGACGTCATGCAGGGCTTTCTCGTCTCACCGGCATTGAGCGCCGAGCAGGCACGGGCCTTTCCCACTCAGGTCGCCTGGGACGCGCTCTGAGCGAGCTGGTCAGGGCTGCACCGGAAACTGCTGGTGCAGTTGCTCCAGTTGCAGATCCTTTTCACTCCAGAGCCCGTTGACCCACTGCTGGAATGCCAGCCGATACGACTCGTCCTGGTCGTAGTTGCGGCGGAGGAATTCGGCGGGTATCGGCTGTGCCTGGAGGCGCACGATTACCTGATGGATATTGCCGGCGAGCAGGTCCCAGAAACTCGGGCGACCGTCCGGGTAATGGATGGTGATGTTGATCAGCGCCGTCAGTTGCTCGCCCATGGCGTCGATGACGAAGGCAATGCCGCCAGCCCTTGGCTTGAGCAGATAGCGATAGGGTGCGGCTTGTTCGGTGTGCTTGTCCTCGGTGAAGCGTGTGCCTTCGAGGAAGTTGAACACCGACACCGGATTGGTCCGATAGCGCTCGCAGGCTTTGCGTGTGGTCGCCAGGTCCTCGCCACGCTTCTCCGGGTACTTGGCCAGATACTCCTTGCTGAAGCGCTTCATGAAGGGAAATTCCAGCGCCCACCAGCACAGGCCGATCACCGGGACCCAGATCAGTTCCTGCTTGAGGAAGAACTTGAGGAACGGCATGCGCCGGTTGAGCTGGTATTGCAGCACGAGGATGTCCGCCCAGCTCTGGTGGTTGCTGGTGACCAGGTAGGAGTGATGCATGTCAACCTGATCCAGACCCTGCACGTCCCAGCGGATCGGGCGAACCAGATCCATCCAGAAGCTGTTCATCGCGATCCATGACTCGGCGATCCAGTGCATGCCGAAGCGCAGGCTGCGTTGTATCGCAGGGATTGGAAACAGCAGCTTGAGCAGCGAGAGCACGAACAGCGGCCAGCACCAGAACAGGGTATTGAGCGCAAGCAGCAGGGCGGCGAGCGTGCCGCGGAGTGGAGCGGGGAGAAAGCTCAGCATGAAGTTCTCGTCGATACGGCTGATTCGAGGCGCCAAGAGTAGCGATTACGCGCTGAACTGCAACTATCGAGAGGGGTGAAGCACTGGCGCCGCCTGCCGGAGGGCGAGGCGGCGCCAGTCGGAAGCGGCCGTCAGGCCTTCTGGTTGGCAGCTTGCAGAGCGGTCAGGGCGATGGTGAAGACGATGTCATCCACCAGGGCGCCGCGGGACAGGTCGTTGACCGGCTTGGCCAGGCCCTGCAGCATCGGGCCGACGCTGAGGCAGTTGGCGTTGCGCTGAACCGCTTTGTAGGTGGTGTTGCCGGTGTTCAGGTCGGGGAAGATGAACACCGTGGCTTGGCCGGCGACCTTGCTGTTAGGGGCTTTCTGCTTGCCGACGCTGAGCACGGAGGCGGCGTCGTACTGCAGCGGGCCGTCGATCGGCAGCTCGGGCGCACGACCCTGGGCGATGCGAGTGGCTTCGGCGACCTTCTCGACTTC
>DNMQ01000113.1 GCA_003488145.1 Pseudomonas sp. | reverse complement strand
CGGCGGGTGGGCGGCTGGGCAGCCAGGGCCGTGGGTTGGCCGCCAGTTATCGGATTCCGCTGCTCCGTCAGTTGCCCGCTGAGCAGTCGCCATGCCTGAAGTGAATCTGTATGCCGCGGACGAGGCTGCCATGCTCGCGCTGGGCGCACGCATCGCTCAGGCGACCGGCGGTCTTGGCGTCATCTATCTGCATGGTGATCTCGGTGCGGGCAAGACCACGTTGTCGCGCGGCCTGATTCGCGGCTTCGGTCATGCGGGCAAGGTCAAGAGTCCGACCTTCACATTGGTCGAACCCTACGAGTTGGACGATGTGCAGGTTTACCACTTCGACCTGTATCGTCTGGTCGATCCGGAAGAACTGGAGTTCCTCGGCATCCGCGACTATTTCGAAGGCAATGCGCTGTGCCTGATCGAATGGCCGGAGCGCGGGGCCGGCATTTTGCCAAAGGCCGACATGGACATTACCATTGCACCGCATGAGGCCGGCCGTACGCTGCGCCTGTCGCCCCACACCGCGCGGGGCGAAGCCTGGTGTGTCGCCCTGACCGACGGAGAGCTATGAATAACATGGGTTTGGGTACGCGCATTCGCACCCTGATTGGTGGACTGGTGCTGTTGCTGATGGCAACCGACCTTCATGCCGCCAGCGATGTGCAGAGCGTGCGCCTGTGGCGTGCGCCGGACAACACCCGCCTGGTGTTCGATCTATCCGGCCCGGTCGAGCACAAGATATTCACCCTTACTGCGCCTGATCGGCTGGTCATCGACGTGACCGGCGCGACGCTCAAGGCCGAACTCGACAAGCTGCCGTTGAAGAACACGCCGGTCGCCTCCCTGCGCGCCGGCCAGCACGATGCCGACACACTTCGCGTGGTCGTCGATCTGCATGCGCCGGTAGCGCCGAAGAGCTTCAGTCTGGCGCCCAATCAACAATACGGTCATCGCCTGGTGGTCGACCTCTTCGATCAGGCGACAGCCGCTCGCGCCGCGACCCAGCCGCCAGCCACCGCTACCCCGGCGACGCCCGCCGCGCCGGTTTCCCCGACCCTGCCGGCGGTGAAGCTGCCGGCTACGGCGAGCAGTAAGCGCGACATCGTGATCACCATCGACGCCGGTCATGGTGGCGAAGACTCCGGCGCGATTGGACCCGGCAAGATCTACGAGAAACACGTGGTACTGCAGATTTCCAAGGAACTGCAACGACAGATCAACGCCGACAAGGGTTTTCGAGCCGAGCTGGTGCGCACGGGCGACTACTTCATCCCGCTGCGCAAGCGCACCGAGATCGCGCGCAAGAAGGGCGCCGACCTGTTCGTCTCGATCCATGCCGATGCCGCGCCGCGTTCGGCGGCCTACGGTGCCTCGGTGTTCGCCCTGTCCGACCGCGGTGCCACCTCGGAGACCGCGCGCTGGCTGGCCGACAGCGAGAACCGTTCCGACCTGATTGGCGGTGCCGGCAACGTCAGTCTGGGCGACAAGGATCAGATGCTTGCTGGTGTGCTGCTGGACCTATCGATGACGGCTTCGTTGTCATCGAGCCTGAATGTCGGGCAGAAGGTATTGAGCAACATGGGGCGCATCACTCCACTGCACAAGCGGCGGGTCGAGCAGGCGGGCTTCATGGTGCTGAAGTCGCCGGATATCCCGTCGATTCTGGTGGAGACCGGCTTCATCTCGAACCCGTCCGAGGCCAAGAAGCTGCAGACGGCGAGCCACCAGCAGTCGCTGGCGCGCTCGATCCACAGTGGCGTAAGGCAGTTCTTTCATGAGAATCCGCCGCCTGGAACCTATGTGGCCTGGTTGCGGGATTCCGGCAAGATCGCCAGTGCGCCGCGCGAGCACATCGTACGTTCCGGCGAGAGCCTGGCATTGCTCGCCCAGCGCTATCAGGTAAGCCTGACTTCCCTGCGCAGCGCCAACAATCTGCGCAATGACGTGATCAAGATCGGTCAGACGCTGAGCATTCCCGCCACCACGCTGGCCTCGCAACCATGAGCGAGGTGCCGCGCATCCAGCTGCTAAGTCCGCGGCTGGCGAACCAGATTGCCGCCGGCGAGGTGGTGGAGCGCCCGGCCTCGGTGATCAAGGAGCTTCTGGAAAACAGTCTGGATTCGGGCGCGCGACGCATCGATGTGGACGTCGAGCAGGGCGGGGTCAAGCTGCTGCGAGTGCGCGACGACGGCTGCGGCATTCCGCCGGACGATCTGCCGCTGGCCCTGGCGCGTCACGCCACCAGCAAGATTCGTGATCTGGAAGACCTCGAACGGGTCATGAGTCTGGGTTTTCGGGGCGAAGCGCTGGCTTCGATCAGTTCCGTCTCGCGTCTGACCATGACTTCACGCACCGCCGATGCCAGCGAGGCCTGGCAGGTGGAGACCGAGGGGCGTGAAATGGAAGCGCGGGTGCAGCCCGCGGCGCATCCAGTGGGCACCTCGGTGGAGGTGCGCGATCTGTTCTTCAATACGCCGGCGCGGCGCAAGTTTCTGCGCACCGAGAAGACCGAATTCGATCACCTTCAGGAAGTCATCAAGCGCCTGGCGCTGGCGCGTTTCGACGTGGCCTTCCATCTGCGCCATAACGGTAAGGTCGTGCTGGCGCTGCACCAGGCCGAAGACGATGCGGCGCGCGCGCGTCGTGTCGCTTCGGTATGCGGGCCGGCGTTCCTCGAGCAGGCGCTGCCCATCGAGATCGAGCGTAACGGCTTGCGACTGTGGGGCTGGGTCGGGTTGCCGACCTTCTCGCGCAGTCAGGCGGACCTGCAGTATTTCTACGTCAACGGGCGCATGGTTCGCGACAAGCTGGTGGCCCATGCGGTACGCCAGGCCTATCGCGATGTGCTGTTCAACGGCCGGCACCCGACGTTCGTGCTGTTCCTCGATGTCGACCCGGCGGTGGTGGACGTCAACGTGCACCCGACCAAGCATGAAGTGCGCTTCCGCGACAGCCGCATGGTGCATGACTTCCTTTACGGCACGCTGCATCGCGCGCTGGGGGATGTGCGGCCGGAAGATCAGCTCGCGGCACCGGCCAGCGTCACGCCGATGACGCAGGTTTCCGGACTGGCCGCTGGCGAGTTCGCCGGGCAGAACGAAATGAGTCTGGCGGCCAGCGTGCTTGAGCGGCCCCAGGGTGATACGTCGTCCTGGCGCGGCGCAGGGGCCGGTTATCAGGCGCCACGGCCAGCTTCGGCCGGCTATACCGCCGAAGCTCAGGGTGCTTATCGCGAGTTCTTCACGCCGTTGCCCGAAAGCGGTCCCGCGGCACTGCCGGCGAGTCAGGATGACGTGCCGCCGCTGGGGTATGCGCTGGCGCAGCTCAAGGGCGTCTACATCCTCGCCGAAAATGCCCAGGGCATGGTGTTGGTTGACATGCACGCCGCTCACGAACGCATCACCTATGAGCGACTGAAAACCGCCATGGCCAGCGAAGGCTTGCGCGGGCAGCCATTGCTGGTGCCTGAGTCGATTGCGCTGAGTCAGCGTGAAGCCGACTGCGCCGAAGAGCACGGGCAATGGTTTCAGATGCTGGGTTTCGAGCTGCAACGACTGGGGCCGGAGACCTTGGCGATTCGACAGATCCCGTCGCTGCTCAAGCAGGCCGAAGCGACCCGGCTGGTCCGCGACGTGTTGGCCGATCTGCTTGAGTACGGCACCAGTGACCGTATTCAGGCCCATCTGAACGAGTTGCTGGCGACCATGGCGTGTCATGGCGCTGTGCGCGCCAACCGGCGGCTGACGGTGCCCGAGATGAACGCCTTGCTGCGCGATATGGAACATACCGAGCGCAGCGGGCAGTGCAATCACGGGCGTCCGACCTGGACGCAGCTCGGCATGGACGAGCTGGACAAGCTGTTCCTGCGCGGTCGCTGAGTAATCCTCGCGGCGAACCGTGCTTGCAGCTGGCCGCCTGTCGCCGGAAACTATGCGGCCAAGACCGTCGAGCTTCCTGATGTCCGCTCTCCCTCCTGCCATCTTCCTCATGGGCCCCACTGCGTCGGGCAAGACCGATCTTGCGTTGGAGCTGGCGCGCTTGCTGCCCTGCGAGCTGATCAGTGTCGATTCGGCGCTGGTCTATCGCGGCATGGATATCGGCACGGCGAAGCCGTCGGCTGAAGTGTTGGCCGAGTTTCCCCATCGTCTGGTGGACATCCTCGACCCGGCCGAGAGCTATTCGGCTGCAGAGTTCAGCGCAGATGCCCTGGCGGCCATGGCCGAGATCAGCGCGGCTGGCCGAATTCCTCTGCTGGTTGGCGGCACCATGTTGTATTTCAAGGCGTTGCAGGAAGGGCTCGCCGATATGCCGGCAGCTGACCCGTTGCTACGTGCCGAACTCGAGGCGCTGGCCGCGACGCAAGGGTTGCAGGTGCTGCACGATCAGCTGGCCCAGGTGGATCCGGAGTCGGCAGCGCGCATTCATCCTAACGATCCGCAGCGGCTGGTACGCGCGCTAGAGGTATATCGCGTCAGCGGCTTGACCATGAGCGAGCACCGCGCCCGACAAAGGTCGCAAAAAGCCGTCGCAGACGCTCCAGGCTCAGGAGTCTTGCCTTATACTGTCGCGCAACTGTGCATCGCCCCCGCACAACGCCACATCCTGCATGAGCGCATCGAGAGACGTTTCCTGCACATGGTTGAACAGGGCTTTGTCGAAGAGGTCGAAGCCCTGAGGAGTCGGGGTGATCTGCACCTTGGCATGCCGTCGATTCGAGCGGTTGGTTATCGTCAGGTCTGGGAATATCTGGACGGATCATCGACCCGAGAGGAAATGGTGGAGCGCGGCATCATCGCAACCCGGCAACTGGCCAAGCGGCAGTTCACCTGGTTGCGAAGCTGGGGGGAGATGCACTGGCTGGACAGTTTGTCCCGCGACAATCTGCCGCGCGCATTGAAATACCTGCAATCGCTCTCCATATTGAGCTGACACTGCGAATTGACCGTCTATTCTCAGACAAGTGGATCGTCGGTTGTACTTTTAGAACACTAATGAAAACAGATCCTCTAAGGAGTGCGGCACATGTCAAAAGGGCATTCGCTACAAGACCCTTACCTCAACACACTGCGTAAGGAACGCGTCCCGGTTTCCATCTATCTGGTCAATGGCATCAAGCTGCAGGGCCAGATCGAATCCTTCGACCAGTTCGTCATTCTTCTGAAAAACACCGTCAGCCAGATGGTCTACAAGCACGCCATCTCCACTGTGGTTCCGGGCCGCCCTGTGCGCCTGCCGACCGCTGGTGATGCCGAGCAATCCGAATCGAGCAACGACTGAGGTAGGTTTCTTTGTTCTTCGAACGTCCCGGTGGTGGTGAGCGGGCTATCCTGGTGCACCTGGATGGCCAGGACCCCGCGGCGCGCGAGGACCCTCAGGAATTCCAGGAGCTGGCGCGCTCGGCAGGCGCCGAGGCGGTTGGCTTCGTCAATGTCGCCCGGCATCAGCCGTCCGCCAAGTTCCTCATCGGCAGTGGCAAGGTCGAGGAGCTGCATGACCTCGTCAAGGATGGCGAGGCCGAGTTGGTGATCTTCAATCACACCCTGACGCCTAGCCAGGAACGCAACCTCGAGCGAGCGCTCGAATGTCGCGTGCTGGATCGTACCGGTCTGATTCTGGATATCTTCGCCCAGCGCGCACGCACCCATGAAGGCAAGCTACAGGTCGAACTGGCCCAGCTTGAGCACATGAGTACGCGCCTGGTTCGCGGCTGGACTCACCTTGAGCGACAGAAGGGCGGTATCGGTCTGCGTGGCCCGGGTGAAACCCAGCTGGAAACCGACCGCCGCTTGCTGCGTGTGCGCATCCGGCAAATCAAGCAGCGTCTGGAGAAGGTCCGCGGTCAGCGCGAGCAGGCCCGTCGCGGGCGTCGTCGTGCCGATATACCCTCCGTGTCACTGGTCGGTTACACCAACGCCGGCAAGTCCACCTTGTTCAATGCGCTGACCGAGTCGGATGTATACGCGGCCAATCAGCTGTTCGCCACGCTCGATCCGACGTTGCGGCGGCTTGAGCTGGATGATGTCGGGCCGGTGGTGCTGGCCGACACCGTGGGTTTCATCCGTCATCTGCCACACAAGTTGGTGGAGTCCTTCAGGGCTACGCTGGAAGAGTCCAGCAACGCCGATCTTCTCTTGCATGTCATCGATGCGCACGAGCCAGAGCGCGATCAGCAGATCGAGCAGGTCCTGGCGGTGCTCGGTGAGATCGGCGCCAACGAGTTGCCGATGCTCGAGGTCTACAACAAGGTTGACCTGATGGAGGGCATCGAGCCGCAGATTCAGCGCGACGCCGATGGCAAGCCGCAGCGTGTCTGGGTGTCTGCTCGTGATGGATTGGGGCTGGATCTGGTGCGCCAGGCCATTGCCGAGCTGTTGGGCAACGATCTGTTTGTCGGGACGCTGCGCCTGCCACAGCGGCTCGGGCGGCTGCGGGCGCAGTTCTTCGAGCTCAGCGCGGTGCAGCGGGAAACGCATGATGACGAGGGTGGCAGCCTGCTGGAAGTTCGCTTGCCTAGAATCGAATTGAATCGCTTGATCAGTCGCGAAGGGTTGCGGGTGGATGAGTTCATCGAGCAACACACTTTGCAATAAAGCCTCTAGTGGCAATTTTGCCGGTAGTTCGGGGCTTTCTGTAGCATTGGCGGGCGCGCCGTGGGCGCGCCTTTAGCTTTATTTGAATGGAGAGCGCTATGGCTTGGAATGAGCCGGGTGGCAACTCGAACAACCAGGATCCCTGGGGCAGTGGTGGCGGTGGCCGTCGCGGTGGTGGCGGTGGCGACCAGAAAGGCCCGCCGGATCTCGATGAGGCTTTCCGCAAGCTGCAGGACAGCCTGAACGGCATGTTCGGTGGCAAGAAGCGTGGCGGCGGCAGCAATTTCGGTGGCAGCGGCAAGCGCGGCGGCTTCGGTCTGGTTTGGATTGCCCTGGTCGTGCTGCTGGCCGTCTGGCTGTTCAATGCGATCTATATCGTCGACGAGCAGGAGCAGGCCGTCGTGCTGCGCTTCGGCAAGTATCACGGGACGGTCGGGCCGGGCCTGAACATCTACTTCCCGCCGATCGATCGCAAGTTCCAGGAGAACGTCACCCGCGAGCGTTCTTACAGCAAGCAGGGGCAGATGCTCACCGAGGATGAGAACATCATCGAGGTGCCGCTCACCGTTCAGTACAAGATTAGCAATCTGCAGTCTTTCGTGCTCAATGTCGATCAGCCTGAAGTAAGCCTGCAACATGCGACCGACAGCGCCGTGCGGCATGTGGTGGGTTCGACCGCCATGGATCAGGTGCTGACTGAAGGTCGTGAAGTGATGGCTGGCGAGGTCAAGGAGCGCTTGCAGCGTTTTCTCGACAATTACGCCACAGGCATCGTCGTCACCCAGGTCAACCTGCAGAGCGCAGCCGCGCCGCGTGAAGTGCAGGAAGCGTTCGATGACGTGATTCGCGCGCGTGAAGACGAGCAGCGTGAGAAGAACCAGGCTGAGTCGTACGCCAATGGCGTGATTCCCGAAGCCCGCGGCCAGGCCCAGCGCATGCTGGAAGAAGCCAGTGGTTACCGCGACGCGGTGATTTCCCGCGCTCAGGGTGAGGCGGATCGCTTCAGCAAGCTGGTCGCCGAATATCGCAAGGCGCCGGAAGTGACGCGCGAGCGCCTGTATCTGGAAACCATGCAGGAAGTCATGAGCAATACCAGCAAGGTCATGGTGAGTGGTGACAGCGGGCAGAACCTGCTCTATCTGCCGCTGGACAAGATGATCAACAGTCGTGGTGCGAGCACGCCGGCTCCGGCCGGAGTTGCGTCGGGCGCGGCTACCCAGGGCACCCGTCTGCCGCCGGAGCTGGATCCGCGTGAAGTTCGTACGAGGGAGAGCCGCTGATGAGCAATAAATCCCTTACCGCCCTGATCGTGGGCGTTGTGGCGGCAATCGTTCTGTGGAACAGCTTCTACATCGTCTCGCAGACCGAGCGTGCAGTCCTGCTGCGCTTCGGTCGCATCGTCGAGCCTGATGTGAAGCCTGGCCTGCACATGAAGATTCCGTACGTGAACTCGGTGCGCAAATTCGATGCGCGACTGCTGACACTGGATACCACGACTTCCCGCTTCCTGACCCTGGAAAAGAAAGCGCTGATGGTCGACTCCTACGCCAAGTGGCGTGTGGATGATGCCGAGCGCTTCTACACCGCGACCTCGGGGATGAAGCAGATTGCCGATGAGCGCCTGGCTCGCCGTCTGGAGGCGGCGTTGCGTGACCAGTTCGGTAAGCGCACGCTGCACGAGTCCGTGTCCGGTCAGCGTGACGAGCTGATGGCTCAGGTCACAACCAGTCTGAACCGCGCCGCTCAACAGGAGCTGGGCATCGAAGTGGTCGATGTGCGCGTCAAGGGCATTGATCTGCCGCGGGAAGTCAATCGCAGCGTGTTCGAGCGGATGAGCTCTGAGCGTGAGCGTGAGGCTCGTGAGCATCGCGCCAAAGGTAAAGAGCTAGCCGAAGGTATCCGTGCCGACGCCGATCGTCAGCGCCGTGTCCTGCTGGCCGAGGCGTTCCGCGAGGCTGAGGAGCTGCGCGGTGATGGCGATGCCCAGGCTGCTGCCATCTATGCTGCGGCGTATGGTCAGGATCAGGAGTTCTATGCTTTCCATCGCAGTCTGCAGGCTTATCGCGAGAGCTTCTCCAGCAAGGAAGACGTGTTGGTGCTCGATCCGAAGAGCGATTTCTTCCGTTATCTGGAAAAGAGCAACTAGTTGATGGCGAGATGAAGGTTCCCCGGCGGCACGGCCGTGCCGTCGGGTGACCGTTAGAGAAAAGATTGCTATGATCCGCCAGCCGGGAAAATCCCGGTTTTTTTGCGTCTGTGCCCTTGAGGTCGCAGGCTATCCCAGGCATGC
>DNMQ01000116.1 GCA_003488145.1 Pseudomonas sp. | reverse complement strand
TCGCTGGCCAGGTAGAGCACCGCACCGGCCATTTCGCTCGGCTGGGCGACCCTGCTCAACGGGATGTGCTGCAGTGCCATCTCCAGGATGGACTCGTTCTTGACCAGCGCTGAGGCGAATTTGGTATCGGTCAGGCCTGGCAGCAGCGCATTGCAGCGAATACCGAACTGCGCGCATTCCTTGGCGAAGGCCTTGGTCATGTTTATCACGGCGCCCTTGGTGATCGAGTAGATGCCCTGGAAGTTGCCGGGTGTCACACCGTTGATGGAAGCGACGTTGATGATGCTGCCGCCGCCGTGCTCGCGCATCAGCTTGCCGGCTTCGATGGACATGTAGAAGTAGCCGCGGATATTCACGTCGACGGTTTTCTGGAAGGCCGAAACATCGGTATCCAGCACGTGGCAGAACTGGGGATTGGTCGCCGCATTGTTGACCAGGATATCGAGGCGGCCGAACTGTTCGCGGATCTGGGCAAACACTGCCTGGATCTGTTCCATCTCGCCGATGTGGCACGCAACCGGGGTCGCCTTGCCGCCTTCAGCGATGATCGCGTCGGCTACCGCCTGGCAGCCTTCGATCTTGCGGCTGGATACGATCACATGGGCGCCTTGCTGCGCGAGCAGTTTGGCGATGGCTTCGCCGATACCGCGGCTGGCGCCGGAAACGAAGGCGATCTTGCCGTCAAGGTCGAACAGGGTGGTCTTGGACATGGTCGTTCCTCTTTTCTTGTTCGGTCCTGTGGCGTGCCACAGGGTTTGGATAGCTTCAGAGCGTCGATTGCCCGATCACTTGCAGCGCCTTGTGTTCGAGCAACTTGTTCATGTGGATGAATGAGGCGAAACGCTGGTCCTGGGTCTGACCGTGATAGAAGCGGTAGTAGATCTGCTGAACGATTCCAGCCAGGCGAAACAGGCCATAGGTGTAGTAGAAGTCGATGCAGGGAATCTCGATGCCGGCTCGTTGCGCGTAGTAATCGACGAAGCCCTGCCGGGTATGCATGCCGGGCAGATGACTCGGTTGGCGACGCATTGCCTGCATTGGCTGGGGATCAGCGGCTTCGATCCAGTAGGCCAGCGTATTGCCCAGATCCATCAGCGGATCGCCGATGGTGGTCATTTCCCAGTCCAGTACGCCGATGATCTCCATCGGGTTGTCCGGGTTGAGGATGACGTTGTCGAAACGGTAGTCGTTGTGAATGATTCCCGGCTTAGGGTGATCCGCCGGCATCTTGTCCTTCAGCCAGGCCTTCACCGCCTCCCAGGCGGGCGCATCGGGAGTGATGGCGCGTTCGTAGCGCTCGCTCCAACCCTCGATCTGGCGCTTCACGTAGCCTTCCGGCTTGCCCAGGTCGCCGAGGCCGCAGGCCTGATAGTCGACATTGTGCAAGTCGACGAACTTGTCGATGAAGCTCTCGCAGAGGGCAGGGGTCTGGTCTTCATCGAGGGTCAGTTCCGGCGGCAGCTCCGAGCGCAGGATGATGCCGTTGACGCGCTCCATCACGTAGAACTCCGCGCCTATCACTGAATCATCGGTGCAGTACACGTACGCCTTCGGGCAGTAGGGAAAGCCTTCGTTGAGCTGATTGAGAATGCGAAATTCGCGGCCCATGTCGTGGGCTGATTTGGCTTTGTGTCCGAAGGGAGGGCGACGCAAGACCAGATCGCGATCAGGGTACTGCAGCAGGTAGGTCAGATTCGATGCGCCGCCGGGAAACTGGGAAATCTGCGGTGTACCGTTCAGGCCAGGGATATGCGCCTTCAAGTATTGGTCGATGATATCGACCGGCAATTCCTCGCCTGCACGGACGCGGGTGGTTTGATCTGTAAGCGCCATTGTTATCCCTTCTACTTATGTTCGGTGCCCAAGATGATTCAGTAATCTAATGCTACGAGGTTGCGTAGACCAAGCGATGCGCGCTGTTATTGGCCGGAGTGTTGCTGGTTAATCAAGCTCCCTGATTCGTCCGCGTATGAATCGCTGGCATAAAAAAACCGAAGTCTGAGACTTCGGTTCCTTTGCATCTCAGCAATCAGCTTTCGCCTCAGGCTGGGAACAGTTCGCTGAGCTTCATGGCCAGCATCATGTCGCCTTCGGCGCGCAGCTTGCCGGCCATGAAGGCCTGCATGCCGTCGGTTTCGCCGCTAACGATGCCCTGCATGGTTTCGCTGTCCATGATCAGGGTGACGTTGGCGTCGCTGGAATCGCCCTGCTGCAGATCGCAGGTGCCATCCTTGACCACCAGGTAGTAGTTTTCGGCATCAGTGATGTTGAACTGGAAGACCAGATCCAGGCCGGCAGCGGCGCTGGGGTTGAACTTCGACTGCATGCCTTTGAAGGTCTCGGCGACGTTGCTCATGAGGGTTTCCTTTTTGGTCGTTATGGGTACACGCAGCTTTTGGCCGCTTGGGGCTGGGCTCATCTATGGGTGACGAGCTCCGGATTCTTCAGGAGTTGCAGGTGCGCATGGCTGTTGAACGAAGCCAGTGCGACATCCCGATCACGAAATTTCAACAGGCTGAGCGAGGTGTTGACGATCTGCCAGTTCATCTCGAACGCCTTGATCGGCGGCACGCCTATGATCAGTTGCAGCAGCGCGGTGATAGTTCCACCGGAGGTGAAGATGGCGATACGGTCGCGTTTGCCGGCTTGATCGAGAACGCGCTCCAGGCCACCACGTACACGGTCGAGAAAGTGCTGCCAGCTCTCCAGTTCGTCCTTCTCATGCTCACCGGATATCCAGCGATGCACTACATGGGTGAACAGGCGCTGAAAGTCGGCACGATGATCGGCGGCGTTGCGTAGGATGTGCATCGCATTGGGCTCCACCTGGAGCAGGTCGGGAAGATGCGCGCGGATAACCGCATCGGCGTGAAACTCATTGAAGGCAGCATCGACTTCAAGCTCAGGCTGAGCGCCTAGCCTCGCCAGCGTGGCGCGGGCGGTATCCTGCTGGCGATCCAGCTCGCCGCTCAGGCATCTATCGAAAGACACATCGAGTTGCGCCAGGTAGTCACCCAAGGCTTCGGACTGGCGATATCCCAGCGGGGACAGCACGTCGTAGTTTTCTGCGCCGAAAGACGCCTGACCATGCCTGATCAGGTAGATACTGCCCATGCTGCTGCTCCGGCCGGCACTGTTTTTCGCGAGGGTAGGGACATCGTTCAGGAGTGTCAACGATAATTCGAACGTTTGTTTGAATCGCTCGCGCTGGCTCCGCTACAGGCCCGCCGGTATGCTGGCGGCATGCCGCCGAAGGTAGTTTGTCGGCGACCGGAACTCATCGAGGGGGATACGTGGAATTTCTTGTCGACTATGCCAGCTTCCTGGCAAAGACCGTTACGTTGGTCGTGGCGATTGTGATCGTGCTCATCGCGCTGGCTTCGATGCGGCGGGGACGCAGCAAACAGAGTGGTGGGCACCTCGAGGTGCACAAGCTCAACGAATTCTACAAATCCATGCGTGAGCGCCTGGAGCAGGCCGTGATGGAGAAGGACGCGTTCAAGGCATTGCGCAAGCGCGAAGCTAAGGCGGCCAAGCAGAACAAGAAGGCCGAGTCTCCAGCTCGAGTTTTCGTCCTCGATTTCGATGGCGATATTCACGCATCTGCAGTAGACAACCTACGCCACGAGATCACCGCATTGCTGACTATGGCGACGCCGCAGGATGAGGTTGTGCTGCGCCTGGAAAGTGGTGGCGGCATGGTCCATGGCTATGGCCTGGCTGCCTCGCAGCTGGTCCGCATTCGTGATGCCGGCGTGCCGCTGACCGTCTGTGTCGACAAGGTCGCAGCCAGCGGCGGCTACATGATGGCCTGTATCGGCAATCGCATTCTCACCGCACCGTTCGCCATCCTCGGTTCAATTGGCGTGGTGGCACAGCTGCCGAATGTGCATCGACTGCTGAAGAAGCATGATGTCGATTTCGAAGTGCTGACTGCTGGCGAGTACAAGCGCACGTTGACCGTGTTCGGCGAGAACACCGAGAAGGGCCGCGAGAAGTTCCAGGAAGACCTGGAGACGACCCACGAGCTGTTCAAGAACTTCGTCGCGCGTTACCGGCAGAACCTGTCGATAGATGACGTGGCGACGGGAGAGGTGTGGCTGGGCATTGCCGCGTTGGGCAAGCATCTGGCGGACGAACTCAAGACCAGTGATCAGTATCTCGCCGAGCGCGCTCAGGAAGCGGAACTGTTCCAGTTGCATTACATACAGAAGAAAAGCCTGCCCGAGCGCTTCGGCATGGCGGCCAGTACGGTTATGGAGCACGGCTTGCTGAAAGGCTGGAGCCGGCTGAACGAACAACGCTTTTGGCAATGACAAGGGGAACCGCATGAGCAGCTTCAAGGCACTACAAGTCAGCGAGACGACCGAGGGTCGTTTCGAAACCCGTATCGTCGAACGTACTACCGACGAGCTGCCAGCCGGTGAGGTACTCATTCGGGTGCATTACTCCTCGCTGAACTTCAAGGATGCGCTATCGGCGAGCGGCAATCGCGGCGTAACCCGCTCATTTCCCCATACGCCAGGCATCGACGCCGCGGGTGTCGTGGCTTCGTCCAGCGTCGGTGAATTCGCCGAAGGCGATGAGGTGATCGTCACGGGCTACGACCTGGGCATGAACACCGCCGGTGGCTTCGGCCAGTACATCCGCGTTCCGGCGGCCTGGGTGATCAAGCGCCCGCAGGGGCTTTCGCTGCGCGAGGCAATGATCCTCGGCACGGCCGGGCTGACCGCGGCCCTCTGCGTCGACAAGCTGGAACAGGCGGGTCTTGAGCCAGGCGAAGCGCCCGTGCTGGTCACCGGCGCGACGGGTGGCGTTGGCAGCATAGCTGTGGCTCTATTGGCCAGTCTTGGTTACAAGGTCGCGGCGGTCACGGGCAAGGCTGATCAGGCGGACTTCCTTACTCGCCTGGGGGCTAGCCAGATCGTCGAGCGCGCCGCACTGCAGGCTGGTGTGGAGAAAGCGTTGCTCAAGGAACAATGGGGCGGGGCGGTGGACACCGTTGGCGGAGACATCCTGTTCAACGTGGTGAAGTCGCTACAGCGCGGTGCCAGCGTGGCCTGTTGCGGCCTTACCGCCGGGACGCATTTCCAGGCCAGTGTGCTGCCGTTCATTCTTCGCGGCGTGAATCTGCTGGGTGTTGATTCGGTGGAGATCCCGCTGGTAGTCAAGGCTTCCATGTGGGACAAGCTTTCGCTGCAGTGGAAGCTGGCCAATCTGGACGACCTCTCGCAGGAGGTCGGGCTGGAGGAGTTACCGACGGCGATCGAGCGCATTCTGGCCGGCGGCCAGGTGGGTCGAGTGCTGGTCCGCGTGGACTGAATTCCACACGTGCTGGCTTATCGCCGCGATAGTGGCAATGAATTTCCTCGGCAGCGGTAATTGGCGGAATCTAGCGCCACTCCTGATCGCAACCGAGGAAATGTCTCATGAAGAAGCTCGCCGAGAAGATCAAACAGATCGCTGCCGGAAAAAAGGCCGATGTAGTCACCACGCCGGTCGAACACCCAACTTCTGGATGTATCAATGAAGCAATGGAAAAGCCCGCCAATAGGCGGGCTTTTTATTTGTCGCAATCGACCGGGTTGGTATCAACCCTGGCGACGGCGGAACAGCGGGCGCTCATCGTCGGCTGCGGCCTGATAGGTCACCGAAAAGTCCTTCAAGCCTTCCAGCGCGTCGACCGGATCCCGATCGGCGCGAATGGCGAATGCGTCGAAACCGCAGCGACGCATGTAGAACACCTGGTCCCGCAGCACATCGCCGATGGCGCGGATCTCGCCTTTGTAGCCGTAGCGCTCGCGCAAAAGGCGGGCACTGGAGTAGTGGCGGCCGTCGGTGAAGCTAGGGAAATTCAGCGCGATGACTTGGAAGTGCGCCAGGTCGTCTGCGATGTCCTCGACCTGCTCGTTGGCATCGAGCCAGACCCCGAGGCCGCCGTCGCGGGCTTTCAGCGCATGGGCATGGTCCAGCCAGAGATGCAGCGGCACGATCAGATCGTCGCTGTTGCACAGGTCGTCGAGCGTCTGCTCCTTGGGCAGCAGGTGCCAGGTCTCATCAACCAGTTGATCGTTCTTAATGATTCGCTGCATAGACGCGCTCCTTGAAGGGATCAATGCCGATGCGGCGGTAAGTGTCGATGAACTGTTCATCTTCGGTACGCTGCTCCACGTAAACGTTGATGATCTTTTCGATCACATCTGGCATCGAGTCCTGGGCGAAGGATGGGCCGAGGATCTGGCCGAGGCTCGCGTCACGGCCGGAACTGCCGCCCAGCGAAACCTGGTAGAACTCCGCGCCCTTCTTGTCCACGCCCAGAATGCCAATATGGCCGACATGGTGGTGACCGCAGGCGTTCATGCAGCCTGAGATGTTCAGGTCGATGTTGCCCAGGTCGAACAGGTAATCGAGGTTATCGAAGCGACGCTGGATGGATTCGGCGATTGGAATCGACTTGGCGTTGGCCAGCGAGCAGAAGTCGCCGCCAGGGCAGCAGATGATGTCGGTCAGCAGGCCGATGTTCGGCGTGGCCAGGCCCAGCTCGCGCAGTTCGTGCCACAGCTCGAACAGCTTGGCCTGCTCGACATCGGCCAGAATCATGTTCTGCTCGTGGGAGTTGCGCACCTCGCCGAAGCTGTAGCGATCGGCCAGATCGGCGATGGCATCGAGCTGCTTGTCGGTGACGTCGCCGGGCGCCACGCCAGTGCTCTTCAGCGAGAGGGTGACTGCCGCGTAGCCGGGCTTCTTGTGCGCGACCACGTTGCGCTGGCGCCAGCGGGCGAAGCCCGGGTGCGCGGCATCAAGCTGGGCGAGGGCGGCATCTTGGTCTTCCAGCGCTTTGTACTGCGGATCGACGAAGAACTTGCTGACACGCTGAACTTCAGCTTCGGTCAGCGTCGTCGGGCCGTCCTTGAGGTGCGCCCATTCGGCATCGACGCGCTCGGCAAACACTTCTGGCGTGAGCGCCTTGACCAGAATCTTGATGCGTGCCTTGAACTTGTTGTCACGACGGCCATAGCGGTTATAGACCCGCAGGATGGCGTCGAGATAGCTCAACAGGTGCTGCCAAGGCAGAAATTCGTTGATGAAGCTGCCGACGATGGGGGTCCGCCCGAGGCCGCCGCCGACCGAAACACGGAAGCCCAGGTCGCCGGCCTCGTTCTTCACCGCTTCCAGGCCGATATCGTGCACCTCGATGGCGGCCCGGTCGCTGACCGCGCCGTTGACGGCGATCTTGAACTTGCGCGGCAGGAAGGCGAATTCGGGGTGGAAGGTCGACCACTGGCGAATGATCTCGCACCACGGGCGGGGATCGATCAGCTCGTCCTTGGCGACACCAGCGAACTGGTCGGTGGTGGTGTTGCGGATGCAGTTGCCGCTGGTCTGGATGGCGTGCATCTGCACGGTGGCCAGCTCGGCAAGAATTTCCGGCACGTCTTCCAGCTCCGGCCAGTTGAACTGCACGTTGGTCCGGGTACTGATGTGTGCGTAGCCCTTGTCGTAATGACGTGCGATCTCGGCCAGCTTGCGTACCTGGGTGGAGGACAGTAGCCCGTAAGGCACGGCTACGCGCAGCATCGGCGCGTAACGTTGGATGTACAGGCCATTCTGCAGACGCAGCGGGCGGAATTCTTCATCAGCGAGTTCGCCAGCCAGGAAGCGGCGAGTCTGGTCGCGGAACTGCCGCACCCGATCCTCGATGATGTGTTGGTCGTACTGGTCGTAAACGTACATAAATGTCCTGTTTTCAGGCTGTCTACAGCATTCGCGCGCACGGCCGCGCACCCATTAAGGGAGGGCGGCACGATACCAGCTCGTGGTTATACGCAAAAGTGATGTTTGGGAATATGTTTAGAACCAAACCAAGCCAAATGGACTTATAACCCGCTGCCCTTGAGCAACGCACAACAGTGGTCTTAACTGCCTCAAAGAAGCTGTCGATATCATCGAACCGCTAGAGGAGAACTTCCGTGAGAAACGAACAGCGCGACAGTGTGGTGGACGCCGCGGCTATCTTCAGTCTGATCATGCTCGCGGTGGGCACCGCGATCTTCTGGGTCAGCCATCAGTAGTAAAAGCTCAGCTCCCTACCAGATAGAGCACCAGTTTCACCAACCCCAGGATCACCAGCACGAACAGAACGGTGAAACCCACGCCGAGAATGATGAAGTGGCTGGGTTTTCCATGGCTGAAATCCCGGGCCCTGTTCTTGCCGCTCTGTACGCCCAGTGCCGCAGCCAGAACGCTGCTCAGCATTTCGCGAAGCGTCAGAGTCTTTTCCTGGTCGTCTTTCATTGGTGTCTCGGACATGACTGCCTCCAATCGCGGTTTCTCCGGAGTCTAGTCGTACAAAGGCATTGCCAGCGCAAAGACTTGATGCGGTAAAGAGAGCCGAGCGAGGCGAGCGCACAGGCTATTTTTGAAAGACAGGACCGGCTGTACGACAAACCGGTCCGTCGCATTACTCTGCCTTGATGGAGATTTTCTTCGTGTTGTCGGCGGTGCCCGGCTGCTTGGGCAATGACAGACGCAATACACCCTTGCCGAACGTGGCGTCGATCTTGTCGCGGTCTACGCCTTCGGGCAGCGCGAAACTGCGTTGGAAGCTGCCGTAGGATCTTTCGGATAGGTGGTAGCCGTCGCGTTCCTCCTTATGATCCTGGCGTTTTTCACCCTTGATGATCAGGCTGTTGCCAGCCAGCTTTACCTCCACATCCTTCTCATCCAGTCCGGGCAGTTCGGCTGTGATCTCGAACGAGTTTTCCTTCTCTACAACGTCCATCGCCGGCATCCGATTGGGGCCACCCTGCCACAGGGGCGAGGTTTCCAGACCATGGCGGCTGAAGGGTAGATGCCAGGGACGTTCAAAGTCGTCGAAGAGCCGATCCACTTGTCGGCGCAGGGTGTCGAAGGGTCGCCAGGGCTCCTGAGACGCCGAAGGCAAGTTTTTCTCGTTCGTACTGACTGAAGGCTTTTTCGAAGTATCGTTCATTTCGCAAGCTCCTCATTAGCTAGGGAAGTTCAAAGAAGGACTTTGCTCTGCCAGCTGCAGGACTGCGGATTGAAGCGGATCAACCAATACCCCACTATCTGTGCGTCATTTAGAGTAGTGCAGGGCTCTGGTCTGCGCACGGTCAGATGGAGCGTTTGGAGACGCTCAGATGCTCTCCTTCAGCCAATCCCAAAGCCCTAGCGAGAAGCCCGGGAAAAGATTGATCCCCAGCGCTGACTTGAGCACGTACAGGATCACCAGCCCTACCAATGCAGAAAACAGCAGGAACAAGGTCGCCAATGCAGCCTTGGCCATCAGCGAGAGATTTTGCTGGGGACGCGTCAGGTTTCGCTTGTTGCGTCCGGCGACGATTGCGAAGTAATAGCGGTCGCGCCACACCTTCACCGTACCGCGCAGATCGACGCGGTGCTTGACCCATGACCGTGCGCCGAACACCCCACGCAGGGCATCGAGCTGCTCTTCGCTGAAGGATTCGCGCAAGTGCTCGGGCAGGCGCTGTTTCAAACCACGGATGAATGGGTCCTGGTCAACCGCCGCATCCGAGTAGGGTTTAGGGTAGGGCGTATGTTCTTCGTCTGCTTTGGGTGAGTTCATTGCGGGATCGCTCCGGAAAGCGCGTCAGAGCGCGGCGAGAGTGGTGTGCAACTGACTGAAGTTTGGACGGCCTTCTGGCTGCTCTGACATGCACTGATTCTGTAGCTCGAACAGAGTGTGCCGGTGCGAATCGTTTTCGAGGTCTGGGCAGCGTTGCAGCAACTCTTCCAGCAGACAACCGAAAGCGCGCGATTCGATGCGTTGCAGCGCTTGGCCAGTGGCACTGTCCGGCTCGAAGAACGAGGCAGCGCCGAAATCGCTGAGCAGGCATTCGCCCGTTGGGTCGACCAGCAGATTATGGGCGTACAGATCGCCATGCAGGATGCCGCGCTGATGCAGGTGAGCGACCGCCGAGGCGGTGCCACGGGCGATGCGCAGCGCTTGCTCCACGGTAAAGGTTCGATACTCGGCGTAGCAATCACGTGTGCAACTGACCAGCGACGGCGGACCAGCGAGTGGCTGGAAGGCCGGCTCGACCAGATCCATCAGCAGACCCGGCGTTTGACCCGGCTGATCGGCCAGCGGCCCGGCAACATCGATCAGGTTCGGATGGGCGCCAGCGGACACGCAGGCGGCCATCTCGCTGTGGGGCAGGCCGTCGCTGGTGAGATGGCCCTTGAACAGCTTGGC
>DNMQ01000066.1 GCA_003488145.1 Pseudomonas sp. | reverse complement strand
CTGGGCGCCGCCTGCGCCTATTTCTCGCCCTGGGTGGCGCCCATCGTCGGCATACTGGTGGCCGCCGCAGCCTATATTGTGCTGTACGAGGGCCAGCGCCTGGCCCTGTCGCGCACGGTGCTGACGCAAACTGACGCCCGCTGATCAAGGAGCCACCATGAACATCCTCAACGCCCGCCTGCGCGGCCGCAGCGGTCTGTACCGCATCGAACTGGACGGCGCGCGCATCGCCGCCATCAGCGCGCAGCAGGCGCCGGCCGAAGCCAACGAGGGCGATATCGACGCCGCCAGCAACCTGGTGGTGCCGCCCTTCATCGAACCGCACATCCACCTGGACGCCACCCTTACCGCTGGCCAGCCGGCCTGGAACATGAGCGGCACGCTGTTCGAAGGCATCGAACGCTGGGGCGAGCGCAAGGCGCTGGTGACCCACGAGGACACCAAGGCGCGGGCGAAGAAAACCATCGACATGCTGGTCGACCACGGCATCCAGCATGTGCGCACCCACGTCGACGTCACCGACCCGACGCTGTCGGCGCTGAAATCGATGATCGAGGTGCGCGAGGAAACCCGCCACCTGATCGACCTGCAGATCGTCGCCTTCCCCCAGGAGGGCATCGAGTCGTTCAAGGGCGGTCGCGAGCTGATGACCGAGGCGATAGCCATGGGCGCCGATGTGGTCGGCGGCATTCCGCACTTCGAGAACACCCGCGATCAGGGCGTCAGCTCGATCAAGTTCCTCATGGACCTGGCCGAGCGCAGCGGCTGCATGGTGGACGTGCATTGCGACGAAACCGACGACCCACAGTCACGCTTTCTCGAAGTGCTCGCCGAGGAAGCCCGTGTGCGCGAGATGGGCGAGCGCGTCACCGCCAGCCACACCACGGCGATGGGCTCTTACGACAACGCCTACTGCCCCAAGCTGTTTCGTCTGCTCAAGCAATCGAAGATCAACTTCGTTTCCTGCCCAACCGAGAGCATCCACCTGCAGGGCCGCTTCGATACCTATCCCAAGCGTCGCGGGCTGACCCGTGTGGCCGAGATCGACCGCGCCGGGATGAACATCTGCTTCGGTCAGGATTCCATCGTCGACCCTTGGTATCCGCTGGGCAACGGCAACATCCTGCGCATCCTCGAAGCCGGGCTGCACATCTGCCACATGCTCGGCTACGAGGACCTGCAGCGCGGCCTGGACCTGATCACCGACAACAGCGCACGGACGCTGAACCTGGGCGAGCGCTACGGACTGGAAGTGGGGCGCCCGGCCAACCTGCTGGTGCTGTCGGCGCCGGACGACTACGAGATGCTGCGCACCCAGGGCCATGCCCTGCTTTCGGTGCGCAATGGCGAAGTACTGATGCGCCGCACGCCGGCGCAGATCCAGCGTTACTGAGCGGCGGCTGTAACGTTGCGCAAACGGTTGATGTTGGCCATCTCCTCGGCCGGCGTCAGCTTCAGCTGCGAGAGATAGGCCGCCAGCGCCTCCACGTCTGTCGCGGAAAGCTGCGCGGCGACGCCAATCATCACCGAACCTGCGCGGCTGGGATCGTTCTCGCGGAAACGCGTCAATGCCTTGCGGATGTACTCGTCCGGCTGTCCTGCCAGCCGCGGCATGGTCTCCATGCCCTCCGCATGCGCGCCATGGCAGCCGGTGCAGGTGGTCTGGAAGATCTTCTCGCCGGTATTGCGCAAGGCTGCATCCGTCGCACCTTCCGGCGGATTGACCTTCTGCTGGCTGAAGAACACCGCGATGTTCACCCGCTCCTCCATGCTGAGGTTCTGCGCCAGCTTGGACATGACGAAGTCGGTGCGCTCGCCGCTGGCGAACTTCTCGAAGGCGTGGAACAGGTATCGCGGATTCTGCCCGGCAAGATTGGGAATGTGCTTGCGCTTGCTGTTGCCGGTTTCGCCGTGGCAATAGGAACAGAACACGGCGCGTTCCTGACCGGCCAGGCTGGCCTGCTCGCGCCGTTGCTCATCGGCCATGACGTAGTTGAAGCGCTCGACGACCGCCTCGCTGGCATGAGTCAGCGGAACGAAGCAGGCGAGCAGGGCAAGAGCGAGCGTACGCATGAGGAGGCATCCGTTACTTGATGTAGTTAGTGGCCTGTTAGGGTTCAGTTGGTCAATTTCGGCGCCCATGGCCCCGATACTGTGTCGCAGCGCCTTGTCTCGGAGCCATGTTCATCCGATCTTGCCTCGACCCACTCACCGCACAGGCTATTAGGATTTTTTGGGCATCCGACTATAAAAAGCGCCAGGCCAGCGGACCCCGGCACAGGTCAACAAAAGTGCTGTTGTGCGAGACGTCGGCGCCATCCGTGAGCCGCGTCACACGTCGTTGCCGGACCTGAGGACAGGAACATGACACTCATGCCGTAGCTGGCGCTTTTTCCGCCAAATGACAGAAGTGCGCGTCTTTGCCGCATTGACGATAGAAAAAATCGATGAAGCGTTTTGCTGGAAACGCCAGACAGGAAGGAGGCATTCGACTAAAGTAGCAACCCTTCACCACCGAGGAGCCGTAACCCCCATGCTAGATGGACATGCAGAGCTGACCATGACCGTGCTGATGACGCCGGACAAAGCCAATTTTTCCGGCAACGTACATGGCGGCACGCTGCTCAAGTATCTCGACGAGGTCGCCTACGCCTGCGCCAGCCGCTACGCCGGGCAGTACGTCGTCACCCTCTCGGTGGATCAGGTGGTGTTCCGCCAGCCGGTGCATGTTGGCGAACTGGTCACCTTCCTCGCCTCGGTCAACTACACCGGTACGACTTCGATGGAGATCGGCATCAAGGTCGTCACCGAAGACATTCGCGAGAAGACCGTACGCCACACCAACAGCTGCTTCTTCACCATGGTCGCCCTCGGCGAAGACGGCAAACCGGTACCGGTACCGCCGCTCAACCCGAAGACGCCTGAACAGCAGCGTCGTTTCGCCCAGGCCTACCAGCGCCGCGAAATCCGCCGCGAACTGGAACATCGCTACAGTGAGCTACGCGCTGGCAACGAACGCCTCACCGCCGTGAAGTAAGCGCTACTCCGTGAAGCCACGTGGAATCCGGCCAGCCTGGATTCCACGGCGGCCCCAAATTTGTAACAAAACCTTATACAATGCACGGCTTTCCGCATCCCGCCCCCTGAGGATCTGCCGTGAGCTCGCTGCCACCCTGCCCCAAATGCAACTCCGAATACACCTACGAAGACGGCCAGATGCTGGTCTGCCCCGAGTGCGCCCATGAGTGGTCCGCCACCGAAGGCACGGCTGCCGCGAGCGAAAGCGACAAGGTGATCAAGGACTCGGTAGGCAATACGCTGCAGGATGGCGACACCGTCACGGTGATCAAGGACCTCAAGGTCAAGGGCTCGTCGCTGGTGGTCAAGGTCGGCACCAAGGTGAAGAACATCCGCCTGGTCGACGGCGACCACGATATCGACTGCAAGATCGACGGCATCGGCGCGATGAAGCTGAAGTCCGAGTTCGTCAGAAAAGTCTGAGCCGCGATGCTCGTCCGAAAGCCCGGCATTCGCCGGGCTTTCGCGTTTCAGAGCAGCCGCAACAGCCAGTCCAGCCGCTCGCGGGTGAAGCCGCTACCAACGAACAGCAGATCAATCCAGAACGCCTGGTGCAGTACCACGATCAGCCAGAACGCCAGCTGATAGCTCAGCTTGCGGGTCTTGTGGCGAAAGACCTGCTGCGCCACGAGCGCACCCGGCCAGCCGCCGACCAGCTCGAAGAAATGCAGTGTGGTTTCCGGTGTGCGCCAGCGATCCTTCAGCGCGCTGTGCTTATCGCGCCAGTAGAGGACGAAGGTCAGCAGGCTGGCGACGGCATAGATCGCCAACGGCAACACCGCACCGAGGCGCAGGAGGCTGCCCGCCAACGGCAGCAGACAGAGCAGCCCGAACAGCACCAGCTTGAGGGGAAGCTGCTGGATGTTGCCGGCGACCAACTGGCGCGCAGGCTTGCCAGCGGCCCGCGCCGTCGCGCGCGGACGGGCCTGTTGCTCGGCCGGCTTGCGCTGACTGCCCGGGCGCTGGCGAATCGCTGGCTGGTCCAGCGTCAGCGGCGCATCCAGCCGCAGATGCTCGGCACGTAGCCGGCCCAGGGGATCGCGCCCCGACACGTAGAGCACACGATCGCCAACCAGCGGCCGACGCTCACCATGCACGGCCGAGATATGCGCGAAGACATCCTCACCGCCCTGCTCCGGGCGAATGAAGCCGAAGCCCTTCTGGTCGTTCCAGCTTTTCAGCGTGCCTCGCTGTTCCATGCACCGCAATCCATGTGATCAAAGCCGCGTATGCTAACCGAGCTAGGCATGCGTTGGCAGCACGCCGCTATGGCCATGGCACGGTGGTCGGCGTTATGGTCGGGCGATCTCCAGTCCAGGGAAGAAGCATGGCCAGCAAGCCCAACAGTTCGAACAAGCAGAAGCACCTCGCCGTGCTGATCGACGCCGACAACGCGCCCGCCGCCATCGTCGAAGGGCTGTTCGAGGAAATCGCAAAATACGGCGTCGCCAGCGTCAANNACTCGATCCAGCCGATCCAGCAGTTCGCCTACACCTCGGGCAAGAACGCCACTGACAGCTCGCTGATCATCGACGCCATGGACCTGCTCTACACCCGGCGTTTCGACGGCTTCTGCCTGGTCTCCAGCGACAGCGACTTCACTCGTCTGGCCGCACGCATCCGCGAAGAGGGCCTGACGGTGTACGGCTTCGGCGAACAGAAGACCCCCTCGCCCTTCGTCTCTGCCTGCGACAAGTTCATCTACACCGAAATCCTGCGCGCCGATGCCGCCAAAACGACATCCGAGCCACCGTCATCCGAAAAGCTCGCCGCAGCCGCTGCTCAGGTGGAAGAGACCAGCAAGCCGCCGAAGGCCGGCGACAAGGGCGACAAGGGCGACACCATCAAATGTCAGCAGGTGCCGGTGGACTTCATCGCCAAGGTGCTCGACGACCTGTCCGAGGAGGACGACTGGATTCAGCTGGGCACTCTCGGACAGAACATCAGCAAGCTGCGTCCGGCCTTCGATCCGCGGCTGTATGGCTGCAAGAAGCTCAGCGACCTGATCGCCAACCAGCCCAAGCGCTTCGACCTGGAATCACGGGGCAGCAGCGCCACCGGCGGCAAGGACCTCTACGTGCGCCTACGCAAACCCGGCAAGCACTGAGCACCGCCACTCAGCTCGCCTGCTCGTCCGGCGCATGGCAGCAGACGCGGTCCCGGCCCTCATGCTTGGCGCGGTACAGCGCGGCGTCGGCACGGCGCAGCAGGCTGTCCACTGTGTCCGTCGCGTTTAGCTCGGCGACACCGGCGCTGAGGGTCTGCGTCTGGCCAGTACTGAAAGACAGCGCCCGCGACTGCTCGCACAGGCGCTCGGCAAACGCCGCGGCCTGCTGGCTGCTGGTTTCCGGGCACAGCAGAAGGAACTCTTCGCCACCCCAGCGGCCCACGGCATCACTACCGCGCAGCCCGGATACCAGCAGGTCGGCGAACTCCTTGAGGACGCGATCCCCCATCTGATGACCGAACTCGTCGTTGATGGACTTGAAGTGGTCGATATCCAGCATGACGATCGACAGCGGCCGGCTGTAACGCCGCGCCTGCTCCAGCGCCCTGGCGAAACGCCGATCCAGGGCGGCGCGGTTGGCCAGGCCGGTGAGCGGATCGGTCTGCGATTTGACCTGCAGCTGCTCGTTCAACCGGCGCAGCCGGCCGATCCAGAACAGGCTGGTCAGCAGCATCACCGAAAAGACCACGACGATCTGCACGACCAGACGGTAGTCGGTGCCCGACTCGACGCGAATCGGCGCATGCCTGTTGGCGATCTGGTTCAGCTCACCCGGGGTGATCGTCGCAATCGCCTTGTCCAGGATGTCGCGCAGCACCGGCTCGCTCTTCAGCACGCCGATGCGAAACTGATTGTCGAGACTCGTCAGCTGCCCGGCGATCTTCAGATTGAACCAGCCTTCGCGGCGAATGGTGTAGGCAGCCACGGTCAGCGAGCGCACGGTGAGGTCGGCCTTGCGCTCGTTCACCAGCGCCAGCGCCTGGGCATCCGTGTCGGTGCTGATGACGCGCAACCGGGGAAAGTCCCGCCGCACGCTTTCCTCGACGGAGGTGCCGACCGGCAGCGCGACGGTCACGTCATCGAGAGCAGACAGATCGGCCACGTACGGATGATCTTCCCGCGCGATGACCACGTTGGCGTCGGTGAACAGCGGCTGGGTGAAGATCAGCCAGGTATCGCGCACGGGCGTCTGGTTGAGGAAGCTGAGCAGCTGGCAGCGGCCGGCCTGGGAGAATGCCACCGACTGGCCCCAGTCGCTGGTCGCCACGATATCCAGTTGCAGCCCCGCCCGTTGAGCAACGAGGCGCAGCAGATCGGCAGCGATCCCTTCATGCTCCCCGCGGGCATTGAGCATCTCGAACGGCAGCCAGTCCGGGTCTACACAGATGCTGACCGAGCGGTTGCCGGCCAGCCAGTCACGTTCGGCTGCGTCGAGCTCGAGCGTTACATCGGCCGTTGCCGCCGCACCACCTGCAAATGCCAGCAACGCCAGAAGCAGATACCTAGTCACTTCAGCCACCCTCGGGAGGAGTGCACGTAACATTGGCGACGGCTGCAGTTCAACACGACGCAAATGGCACGGCAAGATCAATCATGGCTTTGAGCCATCACAAATCATGCCAACCATTTTTTTGACGCTTCTAATCATTTGCAATCATTGATTGGCGCAGCGATCGAACCGACCCCCGATCAGCTCTTCTAACGGGAACCGAATATTGGAGGTTTCAATGAGCAAGCAGCTATTTCTCGCCTGCGGTCTGGCGCTCTGCGCCCCGCTGGCGTTCGCACAAACGCCGCCGCCGGAAGTGGTCACCCACCTCAACGGCCTCGATGTAGAGATCAGCCCAATGGGCGTGCCGGCCAAATCCGAAGGGGTCGAAGGCGAGCTGCTTGGCGTGCGGGCGGTGAAGGTGATGAACCACACGGGCGGCCAGATCACCTGCGAGTTCCATGTACCGAATGACGCGCGCTCGGATTCCTCGGCGTCGCCGGTTTTCACCGTCGCGCCAAATACCCAGCGCACCGAGCGGGTGCCTGGGAACTACTCGCCGGACGAGCCCTACGCGGAGATCACCTGCCGCTCCAGCGACCAGAGTCCGGCGCAATAAGCGCCGTGACCCTCAGCGGCGCTCCTCGCGGATAAAGGGAATACCCAGAGCACCCGGCTGATTGCCGGAAACGTTCTTGCCGCTGGCGACCCAGATCATCACCGCCAGGGTTACGGCGTAAGGCGTCATCAGCACGAAGTACTGCGGCAGGCGCACGCCGGCGGCGGCCAGTTGCGG
>DNMQ01000033.1 GCA_003488145.1 Pseudomonas sp. | reverse complement strand
TGCTCTGGCCGCTGCAGCAGCTCGCCGAGCGCTACTACCGCAACGAGCTGACCGAGCAGAATCGCCAGACCCTCGACCTCTACGTCGCCAACCTGCTCGGCACGCTGAACCGCTACGAGGTGCTGCCGCGCATCCTCGGCGACCTGCCGGCTTTGCGCGCCGTCCTGCAGCAGGCCGAAGCGCCGGCCGTGCGGGACAATGCCAATCGCCTGCTCAAACGCCTGCGCAACCAGACCGGGGCCGACGTGATCTATCTGATGAACACGGACGGCAATACCCTGGCGGCCTCCAACTGGGACGAGGAAGACAGCTTCGTCGACCGCAACTTCGCCTTCCGCCCCTATTTCCGCCAGGCCATGGAAGGTCGCCTGGGGCGTTTCTTCGGCCTAGGCACCACCTCCGGCAAGCGCGGTTACTACTTCGGCGCCGCCGTGCGCGACGAGCGCGGCATCCTCGGCGTGCTGGTGGTCAAGGTCGACCTCGACCATACCGAGACGCTCTGGGGCAACACCCCGGAGCAGCTGCTGGTGACCGACAACTTCGGCGTGGTGATTCTCACCTCGCGCCCGGAATGGCGTTTCCGCGCGACCCGCGGGCTGGGCGTCGACGAGCGCGAACAGATCGCCTTCGATCAGCCCTATCCAACCCTCTATCCGCAGGACCTGACGCTGGACATCGATGCCTGGCTGATCCAGAGCCGTGAGCTCAAGGAGACCGGCTGGACAGTGCGCATCCTCGCGCCGATCAACCTGATCGAGCGACCGGTGCGCACCGTGGTCGCCATCGGCGCCGCCACACTGCTGGCGCTGCTGCTCTGGATCGGCCTGCTGATGCAGCGCCGCCGGCACTTCATCGAACGTCTGGCGCTGGACACCCAGGCGCGCCAGCAGCTCGAACAGCGCGTGCTGGAACGCACGCGCGACCTGGAAGCGCTGAACAGCCGGCTCAAGGTCGAGGTACTGGAGCGCGAGCAGGCGCAGCAGGAACTGGTGCGCGCCCAGGACGAACTGCTGCAGGCCGGCAAGCTCTCGGCGCTGGGCACCATGTCGGCGAGCATCAGCCACGAACTCAACCAGCCGCTGGCGGCGATCCGCAGCTATGCCGACAACGCCGGGGTGCTGCTCGACCAGCAGCGCAACGCCGAAGCCCGCGACAACCTGCGGCTGATCAGTGAACTGACCGCGCGCATGGCCTCGATCATCGCCCACCTGCGCGCCTTCGCCCGTCGCGACCAGCACGCGCCGGAGCGGGTCGCGCTGCAGCCGGCGCTGGACGACGCCCTGGCCCTGCTCGCCAAGCGCCGCCAGGCCATGGGCGTGGAGCTGATCCGCGACCTGCCGGAGGCCACCCTGTGGGTGCAGGCCGGCGAGACGCGGCTGCGGCAGATCCTCGCCAACCTGCTGGCCAATGCCCTCGATGCGCTGGCCGAGCGGCCGCAACCGCGACGCATCTGGCTGCGCGCCGAACTGCAGGGTGACGGCGTGTTGCTCAGCCTGCGCGACAACGGCCCCGGCTTCAGCGAGGAAGCGTTGCAGCGTGCCCGCGAGCCGTTCTTCACCACCAAGACCAGCGCGCAGGGGCTGGGCCTCGGCCTGGCGATCTGCGATACCCTCACCCGCGCCCTGGGCGGTGAGCTGCGCATGAGCAACCATCCCGAGGGTGGTGCGCAGCTCGGCCTGTTTCTGCGTTGCGCCGAGCCCGGCGTCGCCTTCCCCACCGAGGACCATTTTCAATGAGCAGTGACCAGCCGATCAGCGCCCAGGCGCAGGTGCTGCTGATCGACGACGATCCGCACCTGCGTCAGGCATTGAGCCAGACCCTCGACCTGGCCGGTCTCAAGGTCGTCAGCCTGGGCGATGCCCGCGACCTGGCCGCCCGGCTGCCAGCGGACTGGCCAGGCGTGGTGGTCAGCGACATTCGCATGCCCGGCATCGATGGCCTCGAGCTGCTGCAACAGCTGCGCACGCGCGACAGCGAGATGCCGGTGATCCTCATCACCGGGCACGGTGATATTCAGCTGGCGGTGCAGGCGATGCGCGCCGGCGCTTACGATTTCCTGGAAAAACCCTTCCCCAGCGAAGCGCTGCTGGACAGCGTGCGTCGTGCCCTGGCGCTACGCCAACTGGTACTGGACAACCGCTCCCTGCGCCTGGCCCTGGCCGACCGGCAGCAGCTGTCGGCGCGCCTGCTCGGACAATCCCAGGCGATGCTGCGCCTGCGCGAACAGATCGGCGCGCTGGCCGGGACCCAGGCCGATGTGCTGATTCTCGGCGAAACGGGCGCTGGCAAGGAGGTGGTTGCCCGGGCGCTGCACGACCTGTCCAGCCGGCGCAACGGCCCCTTCGTCGCGATCAACGCCGGGGCGCTCGCTGAATCGGTGGTGGAAAGCGAACTGTTCGGCCACGAGCCGGGCGCCTTCACCGGCGCGCAGAAGCGGCGCATCGGCAAGTTCGAATTCGCCAACGGCGGCACGCTGTTCCTCGACGAGATCGAGAGCATGAGCCTGGATGTGCAGGTCAAGCTGCTGCGCCTGCTGCAGGAGCGGGTGGTCGAGCGGCTCGGCGGCAACCAGTCGATCGCCCTGGATATCCGGGTCATCGCCGCGACCAAGGAGGACCTGCGGGTGGCCGCGGATCAGGGCCGGTTCCGTGCCGACCTGTATTACCGGCTCAACGTCGCGCCGCTGCGAATTCCGTCGCTGCGCGAGCGCAACGAGGACATCCTGCTGTTGTTCCAGCATTTCGCCGAAGCCGCCGCCCAGCGCCACGGCCTGCCGATCCGGGAGCTGCAGCCGGAACAACGCGCTGCACTGCTACGTCACGCCTGGCCGGGCAACGTGCGCGAGCTGCAAAACACCGCCGAGCGCTTCGCCCTGGGCCTTGGCCTGGGGCTCGACCAGTCGGCCGGCGAACCGGCTGCCGGGATAGCCGGAGGTGGCAATCTGAGCGAGCAGGTCGAGGCCTTCGAGCGCGCACTGATCGCCGACGAGCTGAATCGCCCGCATGGCTCGCTGCGCAGCGTCGCCGAAGCGCTGGGCCTGCCGCGCAAGACGCTGCACGACAAGCTGCGCAAGCACGGGCTGAGTTTTACCGATGCTGGCGGAAGCTCGCCCGATGAAAACGACTAGATGGCGGAAACCCGCCATCTTCGATGCTGACTAAGGTCGAACTCGCCGGCACAGACCACGGCACGTGCGTGGCCCGCGCCAGCACCGGCGGTCCCGCGCAAAGGTGCGACCTAGACGCGCTTGTTGGCAATAGGCCATTCAAACCTTCATCTATTGCTGGGTAAACTCGCTGCCCTCAGGCGGCTCTGCCAGCTCTTGGCACAGGCATTGCTCCTGAAACTCAATGAACCGGACGGAACGAGTCGCGATAGAGCATCGCACCCGGGCTTCAACGCCTAGACTTGTCCACTGGTTACTGCCGGGATGCCGTGTGGCCTCCCACCCACAACAAGAGGAAACATCAATGTTCAAACTGACTGCCAAGGCGCTGGCATGCGCCCTGTCGCTGAGCATCGCTGGTCTGGCCCACGCGGCTGACCCGATCACCATCAAGTTCTCCCACGTGGTCGCCGAAAACACGCCGAAAGGCCAGGGCGCCCTGATGTTCAAGAAACTGGTGGAAGAGCGTCTGGCCGGCAAGGTCGAGGTACAGGTTTACCCGAACTCCTCGCTGTTCGGTGACGGCAAGGAAATGGAAGCCCTGCTGCTGGGTGACGTTCAGCTGATCGCTCCGTCTCTGGCCAAGTTCGAACACTACTCCAAGGGCGTTCAGGTCTATGACCTGCCGTTCCTGTTCGACGACATCGCGGCAGTCGACCGCTTCCAGAAAAGCGAGGCTGGCCAGGGCCTGCTGCGTTCCATGGAAGACAAGAACATCACCGGCCTGGGCTACTGGCACAACGGCATGAAACAGCTGTCGGCCAACAAGGAACTGCGTGAGCCGAAAGACGCGCGCGGCCTGAAGTTCCGCGTACAGGCTTCTGCAGTGCTGGACGAGCAGTTCAAGGCGCTGCGTGCCAACCCGCGCAAGATGAGCTTCGCCGAGGTCTACCAGGGCCTGCAGACCGGCGTGGTCAACGGTGCCGAGAACCCCTACTCGAACATCTACTCGCAGAAGATGCACGAAGTACAGAAGTACATCACCGAGTCCGACCATGGCCTGCTGGACTACATGCTGATCACCAACACCAAGTTCTGGGACGGCCTGCCTGCCGATGTACGTGGCGAGCTGCAAAAGATCGTGGAAGAAGTCACTGTTGAAGTGAACAAGCAAGCCGACGCCCTGAACCAGAAGGCCAAGGCTGACATTCTTGCCGCCGGCACCACCGAAATTCTGGTGCTGACCCCGGAAGAGCGTGCCAAGTGGCGCGAAGCCATGAAGCCGGTCTGGAAGAAGTTCGAAGGCGAAATCGGTGCTGACCTGATCAAGGCCGCCGAAGCTGCCAACCAGGCTAAATAAGCCTTTGCCGGGGGGCGGACACCCCGCCCCTTTGCTGCACCACCCAGTGATACCCGACAGCCCAGTGAAAAAACAAAGCAGCTAGCGAAGACGAAGCCCGCACCAAGGGCAGACAGGTCAGGCCAAGGCGATCCCGGGCCCAGCCGCTTCGATGGCGACAACAAGAGTTTTTCATTGTTCTGTCTCCCAGCCTGCCCCGGCTGGTTCACGGCGCACCTCCGTGCTGCCTTCGATACAACAAGCAGTCCATCGGGAGATGTCATCCATGAACGCCCTCTGGCGCGTCTGGGACCACTTCGAGGAAGGTTTCATCGCCTTTCTGTTGGCCGCCATGACACTGGTGACCTTCGTCTACGTGATCCTCAACAACCTCTACACACTTTTCTACGACCTGGGCGACCGGTTCGAGGGAAGCGCCGACTTCTGGTTCGCCATCGGTGACTTCATCATCGGCCTGGCCCAGTCCATGACCTGGAGCACCGCGCTGACCAAGGCGCTGTTCGCCTGGCTGATCTTCTCCGG
>DNMQ01000080.1 GCA_003488145.1 Pseudomonas sp. | reverse complement strand
CGGCGCCCGGCGTTGCTGATCGCCAGCTCGGCCAGTTGCATGCCCAGCTCCGGGTGGGCATTGAGCCAGAGGCTGAAGGCATCCTTGACCACACCGGAGACGAATGCCGCGGCCTCGCGGGACGACAGGCGCTCCTTGGTCTGCCCGGAGAACTGCGGCTCCTGCATCTTCATCGAGAGGACGAAGGCGATGCGCTCCCAGATGTCTTCCGGTGCCAGCTTCAGCCCGCGCGGCAGCAGGTTGCGGAATTCGCAGAACTCGCGCATGGCATCCAGCAGGCCCTGGCGCAGGCCGTTGACATGGGTGCCGCCCTGGGCCGTTGGAATCAGGTTGACGTAGCTCTCCTGGACACTCTCGCCACCTTCCGGCAGCCACAGCAGCGCCCAGTTCACCGCCTCGGTGTTGCCCGCCAGGGCACCGACGAAGGGTTCGTCGGGCAGGCGCAGGTAATCGCTGACCGAGTCGACCAGATACGAACGCAGGCCGTCCTCGTAATGCCACTCGACCTTCTCCCCGCTGGCCTTGTCCTCGAAGCTGACGCTCAACCCCGGGCAGAGCACGGCCTTGGCCTTGAGCACATGCTTGAGGCGGCTGATGGAGAATTTGGCGGAATCGAAGTACTTCGGATCGGCCCAGAAGCGCACGCTGGTTCCGGTGTTGCGCTTGCCGACGCTGCCGATGATTTCCAAATCAGTGGCCTTGAAGCCGTCGGCGAAGCTCATGCGATATTCGTTGCCGTCGCGCTTGACGGTGACTTCGACCCGCGTCGACAGGGCGTTGACCACCGAGATGCCGACGCCGTGCAGACCACCGGAGAACTGGTAGTTCTTGTTGGAGAACTTGCCGCCGGCGTGCAGCTTGGTGAGGATCAGCTCGACGCCCGGCACGCCCTCTTCCGGGTGAATGTCCACCGGCATGCCGCGGCCGTCGTCGATCACTTCCAGCGAATTGTCTTGATGCAGGATCACCTGAACCGAGCGGGCATGGCCGGCGAGGGCTTCGTCGACGCTGTTGTCGATGACTTCCTGGGCCAGGTGGTTGGGCCGCGAGGTATCGGTGTACATGCCCGGGCGCTTGCGCACCGGGTCGAGGCCGGAAAGAACCTCGATGGCTTCTGCGGTATACGACATCTGTCTGGCACTGTCCTTATGTTCTGAATAATCAGCCCTTACGGGCAGCAAAGGTCCACCCAAGGGCTGCAGCGAACGGGCCGATCCGCTCTCGCGAGACCCGCCCGGCAGCCGAGCTGGCAGGCGAACATGGCGCCACGCGCCCGGTCAGAGCCGGTCAAGCCATACCTGCGGCTGGAAACCGGCGAAGGCCAGCAGCGCCGGCAGACGCTCGGCGAACCCCTGGAAGCCATGGTCGCCACCGGCCTGGATGCGCAGCGCACAGCCACGATAGAACTGTGCGGCGTCACGATAATCCAGCGTTTCGTCGCCGGTTTGCAGCCAGACCTGATAGCGCTCGGCGTCTTGCGGTGGTGCGGTTTCCAGTTCGGCCAAGGCGGCGACGTGATCCTCGGTAAGATCCCAGACTTCGCCGCTGTACAGGTTCGTCTGCGGCCCGAGATAACCGTCGAACCGGCGGTGTGGTGTCACGGCCGGATTGATGAGCAATGCCCTGAGGCCATGGCGCTCGGCGAGGTGCGTCGCATAGTAGCCGCCAAGCGAGCTGCCGACCAGCAGCGGCCGGCCAAGCTCGGCCAGGCAGGCTTCGAGCTGAGCGATAGCCTGCCGCGGGTGATGGTGCAGCGCCGGGACCCGCAGGCGCTCGGCCATGCCCAGCTTCTCCAGCACAGCGGACAGCTGACTGGCCTTCTGCGAGACCGGCGAGCTGTTGAGACCATGGATGTAGAGAATCGAAGGTGAATAGCTGGACATGGATACAGTTCGTAGTAAAACCGCAAGGCTACAAGGCAGCTGCCGCCGTCTGCAAGCAGGCCGGCGGCATGATGGGGCGGACTCGGGGTATCTGCTGGCAAGTACCGCCAGCGCGTGTCTGCGCGCAGAGCCGCGTTAGTAGCCCTTGACGCTGTAGTCGATCTCGAACTCGATACCGCTGACCCGGGAAACTCCGGTTTCCAGCTGCCCATCGGCATATAGCCGCAGCCAGCGATAACCCGGCGCCACGCTGTCGACCTGAAAGTCCTCGCTCTGCGGGGCGAACTGCACGCCGGTCGATGGCGACGCCAGCAGGCGTACGTCGTTACGCCAGCTATCGAACTCCTGGTGGATATGACCCCAGAGCAATGCACGCACGTTGCTGTGACAATCCAGCACCTCGAACAGGGCGTCAGGATTGCGCAGCCCGATGGTATCCATCCAGCGGCTGCCGATGGAGACCGGATGATGGTGCAGACAGATCAGGTGGTGATGGTCCGGCGCCTCACTCAGTGCACGCTCGAGCAGTTCCAGCTGGTCGTTGCGCAGCATGCCGAACACCGAGCCCGCCACCAGCGTATCGAGCATCACCACACGCCAGCCGCCGATCTCCAGCACCGGTTCCATCAGTGCACTGCCACGGCAGGCCTCACGCATTGCTGCCAGCTCGTCGTGGTTCCCCGGACACCAGCGCGCTGGTGCTTCGATGCGCTCGGCAAGCCGGCGGAAGCGCTGGTAGGACGCTACCGAGCCATCCTGCGACAGGTCGCCAGTGGCAAGGATCAGGTCGATGCGCGGCTGCTCGTCGATGGCCAGCTCGACCACCTGCTCCAGGCTGTCACAGGTATTCATGCCCAGCAGCTTGCCGTCCGCTTCGGCAAACAGATGGCTGTCGGTAAGCTGCACCAGCAGAACCGAATCTTCAACAGTCAGGGACGCACCAGGCAAGGCCCTTCTCCTTGAGCTAAATCGCAACGGAATTATGGTAGGTGCCCGGCAGGGGGGTAAACCTCGGGATGTGGGCTTGGATCACAGAATAGCGCTGCGCATCCAGGGCGGATCAAGCGCAGTATCAGGCTATCAAGGCATGGTGCAAGGGGTCAGAGCACCGGCTCCAGCTCGTGCCCGCATGCCAGACAGTGGCCCAGCCATTCGCCGAGGAACAGATTGAGCTGGTTCTTCTCATCAGGCTGGTGCATCTGCGCGTTGGGGTAGTGGTAGATGCCACGAAAGCGCCGCGCGTTTTCGGCACGAACCACTTCGGCCATGCGCGCGTCGTGGTAGACGCGCACTTCCATCTTCGGCACCGGCAACCAGCTCAGGCAATGCTCCTGGCTCACCCGCACGGTGGTGGTATAGGGGCAGCTCTCCAGTACCTCGAGCACCAGCACGCCGAGCAGCAGGTCACCCTGACTGATCGCGATGCGTCGCGCCTCGCAACCGCTACGCATGCCCGGCAACAGACGCATCAGTCGCAGGTAGTTGGCTTCGCAGGCCGCCTGCAGTTCGAGCAGATCGACTCGGTATCGCTCGCGCGTCTTCCTCATACCCACTCCCCCCGCACCTGCTCGCGATTCAAGGCCAGCCACTGCAGTGCAATGATGCTGGCCGCATTGTCGATTCGACCGTCGGAAACAGCGCCCAGTGCCTCTTCCAGCGACCAGACATGCACCCGGATGTCCTCGCCCTCTTCGGCCAACCCGAACACACCGTCGGCCCCTTCGCTGTCGCAGCGGCCTATATAGAGATGTACGCGCTCGTCGCTGCCCCCCGGCGAAGGGAAATAGCGTGTGACCGGCCACAAATCGGCCAGCTCCAGCCCGGCCTCTTCCACCGCTTCGCGACGGGCGACTTCATCCGGTGACTCGTCCTTGTCGATCAGCCCGGCGACCAGTTCGATCAGCCAGGGGTTGTCGACCTTGCCCAGCGCCCCGACGCGAAACTGCTCGATCAGCACCACGCGATCGCGCTGCGGATCGTAGGGCAACACGCATACGGCATCGTGGCGCACGAACAGTTCGCGGCTCAGCTCGTCCCCCATGGCACCACTGAACTGACGGTGGCGCAGGTGGACACGCTCCAGCCGATAGAAACCGCTGAAGCATTGCTCTCGACGAAGGATCTGGACATCATCCGGACCGGGTTTGAAGGTCTCGCTCATGGGCACACTCAATATCGGTTTGATCCGCGCCTGGGCCGGCGGCGAATGACTGCAACCGTCACATCGTGAGCGGCTTCGCGATCATCCTAGCGCGCCATCGTCTCTGGCGCAGCCCTTTGCAGACCACCGTAACCGAAGCATACGCATCTGCCGCGTGCGCACGAACTTCACGAGCGAGCAACGATCGAAAGCGCACTGCCATGCCTGGACCAACCATGTATCCAACCGCACCCATCCGCAATCTCCTCATTATGGGCAGCCTTCTCGTGCTGCTGAACGGCTGTCAGCACTTTGTCTCGGAACCTCCTGTGAAGGTCGACCAGACGGTCACCGAGCATCGTCCTCAGGGCTGTGAGGGCGACAGCTGCCCACTGGTGAACGTCGATACCCTGACCTTTGCCGACGAACCTGAACTCAACCGCCTGATCGACGCACGGCTGCGGCGGATGACCATCAACGGCCCGGATGACCGCCTGCCCGCGTCGCTACAGGATTACCAGCAGCGCTTTCTGAGCACCGCCGAGCCGGGCTGGAGCAGCTACCTGCAGGCCAAGCTGCGCGAGCAGCACGGCGACATCTTGGTGGTCGAGTTTTCCAGCTACCTGTATGTCGGCGGCGCCCATGGCATGCCCGGGCGTGGCTTCATCAACTACGATCGCGAGCTGAACCGCGAGCTGCGCCTGGAGGACCTGCTGATTCCGGGACAGGAAGGTAACTTCTGGCGCGTCGCACGCCAGGCGCACCAGCGTTGGCTGGTGGAGAACGAACACGATCAGGACGCCGAGTTCGTGGAATTCTGGCCCTTCCAGCAGACCCCGCATATCGCGCTACTGAAAGATCAGGTGCTGCTCAAGTACGACGTCTACAGCATCGCACCGTACTCCAGCGGCCACCCGGAGCTGTTCATTCCCCACGAACAGCTCAAGGGCATTCTGAAGCCGGAATATCTCTGAGGATACGAAGCGGGCCGGCATCTGCCGGCCCGCTTTGGCTCAGGCGCTCGATCACAGCTCGCCGGTCACACCTGTTTGTAGATCACCGACCCCTCGTCCTTGAAACGCGAGGACTGCTCGGCGAAGCCGGCCTCGATGGCCTTCTGCTCGTCGGTCAGGCCGTGCTCGGCGGCGTACTCGCGCACTTCCTGGGTAATCTTCATCGAGCAGAACTTCGGCCCGCACATGGAGCAGAAGTGCGCCACCTTGGCCGACTCCTTGGGCAGCGTCTCGTCGTGGAAGGCGCGCGCGGTGTCCGGATCGAGGCCGAGGTTGAACTGGTCTTCCCAGCGGAACTCGAAGCGCGCCTTGGACAACGCATTGTCACGGATCTGTGCGCCCGGATGACCTTTTGCGAGATCAGCAGCATGGGCGGCGATCTTGTAGGTGATGATGCCGGTCTTCACGTCATCCTTGTTCGGCAGGCCCAGGTGCTCCTTGGGCGTGACGTAGCAGAGCATGGCGCAGCCGAACCAGCCGATCATCGCCGCACCGATGCCACTGGTGATGTGGTCGTAACCCGGCGCGATGTCGGTGGTCAGCGGGCCCAGGGTGTAGAACGGCGCCCCGTCGCAGCATTCCAGCTGCTTGTCCATGTTCTCCTTGATCATGTGCATCGGCACGTGACCCGGGCCTTCGATCATGCACTGCACATCGTGTTTCCAGGCGATCTTGGTCAGCTCACCGAGGGTTTCCAGCTCACCGAACTGTGCAGCGTCGTTGGCGTCAGCGATCGAGCCCGGACGCAGGCCATCACCCAGCGAGAAGCTGACGTCGTAGGCCTTCATGATTTCGCAGATTTCCTCGAAGTTCGTGTAGAGGAAGTTCTCCTTGTGATGCGCCAGGCACCACTTGGCCATGATCGAACCGCCGCGCGAGACGATGCCCGTCACGCGCTTGGCCGTCAGCGGCACGTAGCGCAGCAGCACCCCGGCGTGGATGGTGAAGTAGTCCACGCCCTGTTCAGCCTGCTCGATCAGCGTGTCGCGGAACAGCTCCCAGGTCAGGTCTTCGGCGACACCGTTGACCTTCTCCAGCGCCTGATAAATGGGCACGGTGCCGATTGGCACGGGCGAGTTGCGGATGATCCATTCACGGGTTTCGTGGATGTGCTTGCCGGTGGACAGGTCCATCACCGTGTCCGAACCCCAGCGGATGCCCCAGGTCAGCTTGGCCACTTCCTCTTCAATCGAAGAACCCAACGCCGAGTTGCCGATGTTGCCGTTGATCTTCACCAGGAAATTGCGGCCGATAATCATCGGCTCGAGTTCGGTGTGGTTGATGTTGGCCGGGATGATGGCTCGACCGCGAGCCACTTCGTCACGCACGAATTCCGGCGTGATCTCCTTGGGAATCGAGGCGCCGAAGCTATGCCCGGCGTGCTGATCCTTGAGCAACCCAGCCTCTCGAGCTTCGGTCAGTTTCATGTTCTCGCGGATGGCGACGTATTCCATCTCGGGCGTGATGATGCCCTTGCGCGCATAGTGCATCTGGCTGACGTTATGCCCGGCCTTGGCCCGCCGCGGATGGCGTACATGGGCAAAACGCATGGCGGTCAGCTCGGCATCGTTGAGGCGACGCTGGCCGAACTCGGAAGTCAAGCCCGGCAGCTTCTCGGTATCGCCGCGATCCTCGATCCAGGCGCTGCGCACATCGGCCAGGCCCTTGCGTACGTCGATCTGCACGTTCGGATCGGTATAGGGGCCGGAGGTGTCGTAGACGGTGACCGGGGCGTTGATCTCGCCACCGAAGTCGGTCGGGGTCACGTCCAGGCTGATTTCGCGCATCGGTACGCGGATATCCGGACGCGAACCCTGCACATAGATTTTCTGCGAACGCGGGAAGGGTTGGATCGACTGCTGGTCGACCTGGGCGGATTCACTCAGGTTCTGTTGTTCTACACGCATCAGGCTGGCTCCTAGAGAATTGTCGGAGCGAACCTGAAAACACGGATGGCAAGGGCATCGGGTGCGCCGGAACTGGCGCCGAGAGAGCTGGCCTAACGACTGGCGAGCACATCTTGTTC
>DNMQ01000081.1 GCA_003488145.1 Pseudomonas sp. | reverse complement strand
CCTTCCTTGAGCTGCTTGAAGCCCAGCGGGCGATCCTGCCCGAGCAGGTTCTTCACTACGCCGCTGACCTGCGCCGCGACCGGTTTGCCGTCCTTGATCACCGAGACGTTGACTACGCCCTGGGTCTTGCTGCGCGTGAGTCCGGCGGCGGCGGCAATGTCCGGCTGCAGGAAGCCCGAATTGAAGGCGCTGTAGTGGACGTCGTATTCGCCGACGCTGTGTTTGCGCTCGGCCAGCGCCGGCAATGTGAGCAGTGCGGCCAACAGACCGATCAGGATGCGTTTCATGTGCTTACCTCCAGCGTTGAAGCCGCTCAGCGGGATGGCCCGGTGACGCGGTAGATGCCGATTTCACCCAGCAGATTCGGCCATATGCGACTGGCCCAGCCATGCCGATGATCGCGGTCGACTGCCAGGCGTTCGAGTACCCTGGCACCGCTTTCCTGGCACAGCCGCTCGAAATCCTCGAACGTGCAGAAGTGAATGTTCGGCGTGTTGTACCAAGTGTAGGGGAGGAACTCCGACACCGGCATGCGGCCTTTGCTCGCAAGGTACCAACGGCAGCGCCAATGGCCGAAGTTGGGGAAGGTGATGATGCACTGGCGGCCGACGCGCAGCATTTCCTTCATCAGCTGGTCGGGGTAATGCACGGCCTGCAGCGCCTGGGTCATCACCACCATGTCGAAGCTGTCGCTGGCGAAGTTGCCCAGGCCCAGGTCGAGGTCCTGCTCGATGACGTTGACGCCCTTGTCGATGCAGGCGGCGATGTTGTCCGGGTCGATCTCCAGGCCGTAGCCGCTGACCTGCTTGTGCTCGCGCAGCCAGGCCAGCAGCTCGCCATTGCCGCAGCCGAGGTCGAGAACTCGGCTGCCGGCCGGAATCCAGTCTTGGATGATGTCCAGATCGGCACGCATCTTCGTTCCTTATACGGCTATGCGGTTCATGTAACCGCGGAAGGCTTGCAGGTAGCGGGGATTGGGGATCAGGAAGGCGTCGTGGCCCTGCGGCGCATCGATCTCCAGGTAGCAGACATCCTTGCGCGCAGCGAGCAGGGCGTCGACGATTTCCCGCGAGCGCTCCGGCGAAAAGCGCCAGTCGGTGGTGAAGGACATCACGCAGAAGCGCGCCTGGGCGCCCTCGAAGGTCTTGGCCAGATCGTCGTTGTGGGCTGCCGCCGGGTCGAAGTAGTCCAGCGCCTTGGTCATCAGCAGGTAGGTATTGGCGTCGAAACGCCCGGAAAACTCCTCGCCCTGATAGCGCAGGTAGCTTTCGACCTGGAATTCCACGCTGTTGAAGTCGTAATTGAGCTTCTCGCTCTTGAGTCCGCGACCGAATTTGGTGCCCATGGCGTCATCGGACAGGTAGGTGATGTGGCCGACCATGCGCGCCAGCATCAGGCCGCGCTTGGGAATCACGCCCATCTCCTGGAAATGGCCGCCGTGGAATTCCGGGTCGGACAGGATGGCCTGGCGCGCGACTTCGTTGAAGGCGATGTTCTGTGCCGACAGCCTGGGCGCCGAGGCGATGGCCAGGCAGTGGCGGACTCGCTCAGGGTAGCTGATGGTCCATTGCAAGGCCTGCATGCCGCCCAGGCTGCCGCCTATCACCGCTGCCCATTGGGCGATGCCAAGGCGGTCGGCCAGAAGTGCCTGACTGTGCACCCAGTCTTCCACCGTCACCACTGGGAAGTCTGCACCGTAGGGCTTGCCGCTGGCCGGGTTGGTGCTGCTCGGGCCGGTCGAACCGTTGCAGCCGCCCAGGTTGTTAAGGCTGACGACGAAGAAATGATCGGTATCGATGGCCTTGCCCGGGCCTATGCAGGAATCCCACCAGCCGGGTTTGCGGTCGTCCATGCTGTGGTAGCCGGCGGCATGATGGTGGCCAGAGAGTGCATGGCAGATGAGCACGGCATTGCTGCGCGCGGCATTCAGCTCGCCATAGGTTTCATAGATCAGCTGGTAATCGGCCAGCGTACGGCCGCAGGCGAGTGTCAGTGGTTCGGCAAAATGCGCGACCTGCGGACTCACCAGGCCAACGGAATCGGCGGGAATTGCAGTGGGCATCGACCCTGGCTCTTGCTTGAAGAAGGCGGCAAAGTCTAAAGGTATGCGCGTTGCAATTCATCCTGAAATGCAACGGCGAGCGGGGCTCTCGCCATTTTCTCGCGGGTTGCGACGAAATGGCGACAGCTTTAGCTGATCTGCGCGCTGGTCAGGCTGACCACCTTGCCCTGCCGCCGCAACGGCGCCGGTCGGCGCAGCGCGCGGAGCATTTCTGCGGCCTGTGCCAGTTGCAGCTCCAGTTCGCCGCTGTAGCGCGTCAGCAATTGTCCGCGCTGGCTGTTCTGCTGGCTCTCCCTGGCCAGGCTCTTCAACTGCAGGATGTGGGTTTCCAGCTGTTGCTTGTGTTCCAGGGAAAACTGCAGCAGCGGCGTCAGCGCATCGCCAGCCCACTGTTCGGCTTCCTGGCGCAGCCGCTGGTGCATGCCGATGACCTCCTGCACCAGGGTAGAGAAGAAGCGTCTGGTGAGTGTTCGCTGCTCGGTGAGCAGGGTCTTCAACTGCAGGCGGAACTGATCGGCCTTGCCTTGCAGGCTGCGCAGCTCGCGCTGATAAGGCAGCAACTGGAACAACGGCGGGTCGATACCCTGTAGGGGGTTTTCTTCGCTGTGCCGCCGGTAGATCGCTGAAACCATCTTGTTGGCCCTTTCCGCCTCCTGCTCGAGGATGCCCAGGTCCTGTTCCACCGAGCGGAAGAAGTGCAGGATCGCCAGGTTGATGCCCAGCGTGGTCAGGCTGCCGGTCAGGCTGCGTCGCAACCGGGTCAGGTGCTCCTCGAGGCGTTCGGCCCGTATTGCCGTGCGCAGCAGCTCACCCTGGCGTTGCAGCAGGCGCTGATTGGTCTTCAGGTCGAGCAGGCGCTTGTGGTGGCGGTTGTGATCGTGCCGCGTACGCGCGGTGAGTTCGAGCAGCATCTGCCCGCTGCCTTCCTGATGACTGGCCAGCACATCGCGCTGCTCGATGACCTTTTCCAGGCGCAACTTGAGGGCATGCTGACTGTTCTGCAGCAGCGCCATCACCTGCTGCACCACCTGGTCTTCGAGCAGGCGTTCCTTCTGCGTGAGGATGCGCTGGCTGAGCAACTCTTCCAGTCGTGCCAGCTGGCTGCGTTCGAGCAGCGCCTGGTCACCGCGAATCTTCGCCATCAGCGCCTGTTTGGCCGACAGCGGCAGGACGTCGGCGCAATCGATGCCCAGCTGTTGCGCGGTGTTGTCACGGATATCCTCGATGGCCTTCTGCACGAAGGTTTCGCCGGCAACATCGTCCCAGAGCACGTCGATCTTGTTCAGTACGGCGAACAGGCTGTTCTGCGTATCTTCGTCGAGCTGGCGGATGTGCTGCTGCCAGATCTGCATGTCGCTGGCGGTGACCCCGGTGTCGGCAGAGAGCAGGAACACAATTGCCTGGGCATTGGGCAGCATCGACAGGGTCAGTTCCGGCTCGCTGCCCAGCGCGTTCAGCCCGGGCGTATCGAGAATGCGCAAGCCCTGACGCAACAGCGGGTGGTCGAAGTTGACCACGGCGTGGCGCCAGGCCGGGACCAGTACGGTATCGCCACTGCTGCTGCTTTCCAGGCCGGCCGGGTCAAAGCCCAGCTGAATTGCCTGTTCCACCGGCATGGCCTTGGTCAACGCGACCTGGGCAAAGGCTTCGGCCATGCTTTCCGGGTCATGCGGGTCGAGCGGGAGATTGAGCCAGAGTCGCGGTGTGCGCTTGAGTTGCGCGATGCTGGTGTCTTCCAGGCGCGACTCGATGGGCAGCAGGCGGATGTAGGAGCGTTCCGAACGCGGATCGAACAGCAGTTCGGTGGGGCACATGGTGGTGCGGCCAGCCCGTGAAGGCAGGATGCGCTGACCGTAGTTGGAGAAGAACAGGCTATTGATCAGCTCGGTCTTGCCGCGCGAATACTCGCCGACGAAAGCCAGGGTGATGTGATCGGTGCGCAACACCCGCAGCGCTCGCTCCAGGCGCGCCTCAACGCCCTCGCTGGAAAGCCGGTTATGCGCCAGCCAGCTGCGGTAACGGGTGATCTCACGAATGAGGTCACGCTTCCAGGTGACGTAGGCGTCCACTTGTCGATCGAGACGTTCCATGCTCATCCAGCTCCCGGAGGTGTGATTCGGCGAATTATCGGACCCGCCGGTACAAGGTCAATTCAATCGAAGCCTGACGTGACCGAGCGGCCTTGCTGGCGGCATGGGCGGTCATGGGCGGCTCGGGTTCGAGTCGATGTCCTCGTTCACACCCCGCAGCAAAGTACGAGGCAGGATGGAAAAAGCCGAGAAGTTGAAGTCTACGTGCAGCCATGCGGCATTCCGAGGCGCTTTTGGCTCCTCGGTGCCGCTTTGGCAGCAAAGCATGAACGGCGTCTCAGATGAGCATGCGCAGGATGTTCGGCATGTGGGTCATGGTGGCCAGGTTGTTGACTACCAGCATGTCCAGCAGCTTGATCGCGAGGAAGGCGAAGATCGGCGAGATATCCAGCCCGCCGAGGTTCGGCAGCAGGCGGCGGAACGGCGCCAGGACCGGCTCGCAGAGTTGGCTGACCAGCTGTGCGCCCGGGTTGTGGCTGCCCGGCGCGACCCAGGACAGGATCACGCTGATGATCAGCGCCCAGAAGAAGATGTTGAGGAACAGCCCAGTGATGCCGATCAGCGCCCAGACCAGCAACAGCAAGGGATTGCCGATGGTGCCGTAGGCGATCAGCAGGATCAGCGCCATCAGCACCATCTGCACGATCAGCGCGAGGATCAGCGAAGAAATATCCAGCGTGCCCATGCTCGGAATGATGCGGCGCATCGGCCGCAAAAGGGGATGGGTTGCCTTGACGATGAATTGACTGAGCGGGTTGTAGAAGTCGGCGCGTACCAGCTGCAGGATGAAGCGCAGCAACACGATCAGCAGATAGAGGCTGCCCAGGGTCTGGATGACGAGGATCAGGGCTTGCGAGAGTTGGGACATGAATGCTCCTTAGAGGCTGTTGTTTCGTCGCGAGCGAAGCGTCAACAGACCTATTGACCCAGTTGTTCGGCCAGTTCGGCCGAGCGTTGTGCGGCCGCGTTCAACGCCTGCTGCACCAGTTGCTCGAAGCCGCCCGCCTGGAAGGCTTTGATCGCCGCTTCGGTGGTTCCGTTCGGCGAGGTGACGCGACGCCGCAGTTCGGCGGCATCGACGTCGCTTTCGCAAGCCATGCGAGCTGCGCCCAGCGCGGTCTGCATGGTCAGTTGCGCGGCGGTCTCGCGGGGCAGGCCGAGCTGCTGTCCGGCAGCCGTCATCGCTTCGATCAGTAGGAAGAAATAGGCAGGACCGCTACCGGAAACGGCGGTTACCGCATCGATCAGGAGCTCTTCTTCGAGCCATAGCGCGATACCGACGGCCGACAGCAGTTGCTCGGCCTGCTGCTTCTGCGTGTCGCTGACCTGGGCATTGGCGAACAGGCCGCTGACGCCCTGGCGCAGCAAGGCCGGCGTGTTGGGCATGCAACGCACGATTGCCTGAGGGTGCGGGCCCAGCCAGCGCTGCAGGCTGTCGCAGCTGATGCCGGCGGCGATCGAGACGATCAGGGGGCCGTGGGCCAGATGAGGAGTCAGATCCTGACAGACCGCCTGCATGACCTGCGGCTTGACCGACAGCACCACCACATCGGCGCCGGCCAATGCATCGGCGTTCTGCGCGAACGTCTGGATGCCGTGCTCGGCGCTGATTTTCGCGCGCTGCTCGGCGCCTGGATCGCTGGCGCGAATGGCGTCCGCTGCGACGCCCTTGGCGCGCAGCCCGCCGATCAGACTGGCAGCCATATTGCCGGCGCCGATGAAGGCGATGCGGGGTGAGGTCATAGCGATTCCTTTATTGAGGGCGTCCGTAGTCGCGGGCGCCGAACAGTGCGGTGCCGATGCGGACCCAGGTCGCGCCTTCGGCAATTGCCGCTTCGAGGTCCTGGCTCATGCCCATGGACAGCGTATCCAGTGTCAGTGGCAGTTCATCGCGCAATGCGCGCAGGCGGGCAAAGGCGGCGCGCTGCTCGGCGGGGTCTTCGCTCGGTGCGGGAATGCACATCAGTCCACGCAGGCGCAGACGCGGCATCGCGGCGACAGCCTGTGCCAGTTGTGGCAGTTCCTCTGGCGCGCAGCCGGATTTGCTCGCCTCACCGCTGACATTCACCTGCAGGCATATATTCAGCGGCGGCAGTTCGGCTGGACGTTGATCGGACAGGCGCTGGGCGATCTTCAGGCGATCCACCGAGTGCACCCAGTCGAAGTGTTCGGCGATGGATTTGGTCTTGTTCGACTGGATCGGTCCGATGAAGTGCCAGGTCAGCGGCAGCTCGCTCAGCTCGGCTTGCTTGTCCAGCGCTTCCTGCAGATAGTTCTCGCCGAAATCGCGCATGCCGGCTTCGGCGGCCTCGCGAATGGCGGCGGCCGGCTGGGTCTTGCTCACTGCCAGCAGGCCGACCGAAGCAGGGTCGCGTCCCACAGCTTGCGCCGCCTCACGGATGCGCGCTGCGACCTTTGCAATATTCTTCTCTATCGTGGACATTACTTGCGCCGCCGCCTTGGGTCTGCGCGGCATTCTACCTGCTTGCTTGTAATTGGGGAGTCCCATGGATATCACAGAACTGCTGGCCTTCAGCGCCAAGCAGGGTGCGTCGGATTTGCACCTTTCCGCCGGCCTGCCGCCGATGATCCGCGTCGATGGCGACGTGCGGCGAATCAACCTGCCGGCCATGGACCACAAGCAGGTGCATGCGCTGATCTACGACATCATGAACGACAAGCAGCGCAAGGATTTCGAGGAATTCCTGGAAACCGACTTCTCGTTCGAAGTGCCGGGCGTGGCGCGTTTTCGCGTCAACGCGTTCAACCAGAATCGCGGTTCCGGCGCGGTGTTCCGGACCATTCCTTCCAAGGTGCTGACTATGGAAGACCTGGGGATGGGCGAGGTGTTCCGCAAGATTACCGATGTGCCGCGCGGGCTGGTGCTGGTCACCGGACCGACCGGCTCGGGCAAGTCGACCACCCTGGCGGCGATGCTCGATTACCTGAACAACACCAAATACCACCACATCCTCACCATCGAAGACCCCATCGAATTCGTTCACGAGTCGAAGAAGTGCCTGGTCAACCAGCGCGAGGTGCACCGCGACACCCTGGGCTTCTCCGAGGCGCTGCGTTCGGCCTTGCGTGAAGACCCGGACATCATCCTGGTGGGCGAGATGCGCGACCTGGAAACCATTCGCCTGGCACTGACCGCCGCGGAAACCGGCCACCTCGTGTTCGGCACGCTGCACACCACCTCCGCCGCCAAGACCATCGACCGGGTGGTCGACGTGTTCCCGGCCGAAGAAAAGTCCATGGTCCGCTCGATGCTCTCCGAATCGCTGCAGGCGGTGATCTCGCAGACCCTGCTGAAGAAGATCGGCGGCGGCCGCGTCGCGGCCCACGAGATCATGATCGGCACCCCGGCGATCCGTAACCTGATCCGCGAGGACAAGGTGGCGCAGATGTACTCGGCGATCCAGACCGGCGGTTCGCTCGGCATGCAGACCCTGGACATGTGCCTCAAGGGGCTGCTGGCCAAGGGCCTGATCAGCCGCGACAGCGCGCGGGAAAAGGCCAAGCAGCCCGAGAATTTCTAAACGCCTGACAACCCCGGACGCCGCCCGGTGCGGCGCTTGCCACGATTGCGAGTACGACGATGGAATTCGAGAAACTTCTGCGCCTGATGGTCGAAAAAGGCGGCTCCGATCTGTTCATCACGGCTGGCGTGCCGCCATCGATGAAGGTCAACGGCAAGATCATGCCGGTGAGCAAGACGCCCATGTCGCCGGAGATGACCCGGGAAACCGTGCACGGCGTGATGAACGAGCAGCAGCGCCGCGAGTTCACCGAGAACCACGAGTGCAACTTCGCCATCAGCGCCCGCGGCATCGGCCGCTTCCGTGTCAGCGCGTTCTATCAGCGAAACCTGGCCGGCATGGTGCTGCGTCGCATCGAGACCAACATCCCGACCATCGAAGAGCTCAAGCTGCCGGACATCCTCAAGAAGCTGTCGATGACCAAACGCGGCCTGGTGCTGTTCGTCGGCGCCACCGGCACCGGCAAGTCGACGTCGCTGGCCTCGATGATCGGCTACCGCAACAAGAATTCCAGCGGGCACATCAT
>DNMQ01000143.1 GCA_003488145.1 Pseudomonas sp. | reverse complement strand
GGGGTAGTACGGGCCACAATAAGGTCCTCGTAAAAGTTGCGCTTGATTTAGAAGCGGTAGTGCGAGAAGGCCTTGTTGGCTTCAGCCATACGATGCACGTCTTCGCGCTTCTTGACCGCAGCGCCTTTACCTTCAAAAGCATCCAGCAGCTCGCCAGCGAGGCGCAGCGCCATGGATTTCTCGCCACGCTTGCGCGCAGCGTCTACCAGCCAGCGCATGGCCAGCGCGCTACGACGGGAAGGACGAACTTCGACCGGAACCTGGTAGGTAGCACCGCCTACACGGCGGGACTTGACTTCGACCAGCGGAGCGATGGCATCGAGTGCTTTTTCGAAGATTTCCAGGGGATCGCTGTTCTTGCGCTCCTTCACCTTGTCCAACGCACCATAAACGATACGCTCGGCAACGGCTTTCTTGCCGCTTTCCATCACGTGGTTCATGAACTTGGCCAGGATCAGACTTCCGTACTTCGGATCGTCAAGGATCTCGCGCTTGGCTGCTACACGACGTCTTGGCATTGATAAGCCCTCAAACGGTCTTCAGGTTAGCTCGGAACGGTAACGCGCAGGCTACGTCCGACCTTACTCTTATCGACTCAAATAAATAGAAATACTGCTTACTTCGGACGCTTGGCGCCGTACTTGGAACGACCCTGCTTACGGTCTTTCACGCCGGAAGTATCCAGCGAGCCGCGCACGGTGTGGTAACGCACACCCGGAAGGTCCTTTACACGACCGCCACGGATCAGCACTACGCTGTGCTCTTGCAGGTTGTGGCCTTCACCGCCGATGTACGAGGCGACTTCATAGCCATTGGTCAGACGAACACGGCAAACCTTACGAAGTGCAGAGTTCGGTTTCTTCGGCGTGGTGGTGTACACACGAGTGCACACGCCACGACGTTGCGGGCAGTTTTGCAGCGCAGGGACGTCGCTCTTCTCGACGACCCGCTTGCGCGGCTGACGTACCAGCTGGTTGATAGTTGCCATCTACTAGCTCCACTGTTGTCTTTCGACACAAACGAAAAATGGCAGGGCACGAAGCCCCGCCAAATTAGGGGTACGAGAGTCTAAAGAGCTTCTCGTCCACCGTCAAGGCAGGCCCCGGCTTGTAACCGAGGCCAAGCACTTTAGTTACCGCTGGAGTTCAACGCCTCAGTCAGAGCTGCTTCGACCTCATCGGCGCTCACGCGAACGGGCTTGTCGGCTTCACGCTTGCGCTTACGCTCGCTGTGATACTGCAGGCCCGTACCAGCTGGAATCAGGCGACCCACGACTACGTTTTCCTTGAGACCGCGCAGATAATCGCGCTTGCCAGTAACGGCAGCCTCGGTCAGAACACGCGTTGTTTCCTGGAACGACGCCGCAGAAATGAACGACTCGGTCGACAACGACGCCTTGGTGATACCCAGCAGAACGCGGACGTACTTGGAGACGAACTTGTCGTCGTCGCTCAAACGCTCGTTTTCTTCCAATACCTGGGTCAGCTCCATCTGGTCACCCTTGATGAAGCTGGAATCGCCCGACTCACTGATCTCAACCTTGCGCAGCATTTGCCGCAGGATGGTCTCGATGTGCTTATCGTTGATCTTCACGCCTTGCAGACGGTACACGTCCTGAATTTCATTGACGATGTACTTGGCCAGCGCACTGACACCCAAGAGACGAAGGATGTCATGCGGGTTGCTCGGGCCATCAGAGATGACCTCGCCCTTGTTCACCTGTTCGCCTTCGAAGACGTTGAGGTGACGCCACTTCGGAATCAGTTCCTCGTACGGATCGCTACCGTCGGTAGGCGTGATCACCAGGCGGCGCTTGCCCTTTGTTTCCTTGCCGAAGGAAATCGTACCGCTGATTTCCGCCAGGATGGACGGCTCCTTCGGACGACGTGCTTCGAACAGGTCAGCAACGCGCGGCAGACCACCGGTGATGTCGCGGGTCTTCGAGGTTTCCTGCGGGATACGTGCGATGACGTCACCCACGTTGATCTCGGCACCGTCAGCCACACCCACCAGGGCGTTAGCCGGCAGGAAGTACTGAGCAGGCACGTCGGTACCCGGCAGCAGCAGCTCCTTGCCGTTGGCGTCGACCATCTTGATCGCCGGGCGAATATCTTTGCCCGATGCCGGACGGTCCTTCGGATCCATCACCTCGATGTTGGTCAGACCGGTCAACTCGTCGGTCTGGCGCTTGATGGTGATGTTCTCTTCCATGCCGACGAAGGTCACGACACCCTTCATCTCGGTGACGATGGGGTGAGTGTGCGGGTCCCACTTGGCGACCACAGCACCCGCATCGACCTTGTCGCCTTCTTTGACGGAAATCACCGCGCCGTAAGGCAGCTTGTAGCGCTCGCGCTCACGACCGAAGTCGTCGGCCACCGCCAGCTCACCGGAGCGGGATACCGCCACCAGCGCACCATCGGCACGTTCTACGTGTTTCAGGTTATGCAGACGAATGGTGCCGCCGTTCTTAACCATGACGTTGTCGACAGCAGAAGTACGGCTGGCCGCACCACCAATGTGGAACGTACGCATGGTCAGCTGGGTACCCGGCTCACCGATGGACTGAGCAGCGATAACGCCCACCGCCTCACCGATGTTCACCTGATGCCCGCGGGCCAGGTCGCGGCCGTAGCACTTGGCGCAGATACCGTAGCGGGTTTCGCAGGAAATAGGCGAGCGCACGACCACTTCGTCGATGCTGTTCAGCTCGATGAAGTCGACCCACTGCTCGTCAACCAGCGTACCGGCCGGCACCAGCACATCGTCGGTGCCCGGCTTGAGTACGTCACGCGCAATCACACGACCGAGAACGCGCTCACCCAGCGGCTCGACTACGTCACCACCCTCGATGTGCGGGGTCATGAACAGCCCCTGCTCGGTACCGCAATCGACCTCCGTAACCACGAGATCCTGCGCAACGTCGACGAGACGACGAGTCAGGTAACCGGAGTTCGCGGTTTTCAGAGCGGTATCCGCCAGACCCTTGCGAGCACCGTGAGTGGAGATGAAGTACTGGAGTACGTTCAGACCTTCACGGAAATTCGCGGTAATCGGCGTTTCGATGATCGAGCCGTCCGGCTTGGCCATCAGACCACGCATACCGGCGAGCTGGCGAATCTGCGCTGCGGAACCCCGCGCGCCCGAGTCGGCCATCATGTACATCGAGTTGAACGAGTCCTGCTCGGCTTCGTTACCATCACGATCAATGACCTTCTCCTTGGAGAGGTTGGCCATCATCGCCTTGGAAACTTCATCGTTGGCCTTGGACCAAAGGTCGATCACCTTGTTGTACTTCTCGCCCTGGGTTACCAGGCCGGAAGCGTACTGGCTTTCGATCTCCTTAACTTCCTCGGTTGCCGCATCGATGATGCGTGCTTTCTCATCCGGAATGACGAAGTCATTCACGCCGATGGAAACACCGGAGATAGTCGAGTAGGCGAAACCGGTGTACATCAGCTGGTCGGCGAAGATCACAGTGTCCTTCAGGCCAACAGTGCGGTAGCACAGGTTGATCAGCTTGGAGATCGCCTTCTTCTTCATCGGCTGGTTGACCACGTCGAACGACAGGCCGGCCGGCACGATCTGGAACAGCAGCGCGCGACCCACAGTGGTGTCGACGATACGGGTGTTCTTGGTGATGCTGCCGTCACGATCCTTGATGGTTTCGTTGATGCGCACCTTCACCCGGGCGTGCAGCGACGCTTCGCCGGCGCGGAAGACACGGTCGACTTCCTGCAGATCCGCGAAGACCCGGCCTTCACCCTTCGCGTTGATGGCTTCACGGGTCATGTAGTACAGACCCAGTACCACGTCCTGCGACGGCACGATGATCGGCTCGCCGTTCGCTGGCGAAAGAATGTTGTTGGTCGACATCATCAGCGCACGCGCTTCCAGCTGGGCTTCCAGCGTCAGCGGCACGTGCACGGCCATCTGGTCACCGTCGAAGTCGGCGTTGTACGCGGCGCAGACCAGCGGGTGCAGCTGAATCGCCTTGCCTTCGATCAGCACAGGCTCAAACGCCTGGATACCCAGACGGTGCAGGGTCGGTGCGCGGTTGAGCAGGACGGGGTGTTCGCGAATGACTTCGGCGAGAACGTCCCAGACCTCGGGCAGCTCGCGATCGACCATTTTCTTGGCCGCCTTGATGGTGGTGGCCATGCCGCGCATTTCGAGCTTGCCGAAAATGAACGGCTTGAATAGCTCGAGAGCCATCTTCTTCGGCAGACCGCACTGATGCAGACGCAGAGTCGGGCCCACGGTGATCACGGAACGACCGGAGTAGTCCACGCGCTTACCGAGCAGGTTCTGACGGAAGCGACCCTGCTTACCCTTGATCATGTCAGCCAGGGACTTCAGCGGACGCTTGTTCGAGCCGGTAATGGCTCGACCGCGCCGGCCGTTATCCAGCAACGCATCGACGGCTTCCTGCAGCATGCGCTTTTCGTTGCGCACGATGATGTCCGGCGCCGACAGGTCGAGCAGACGCTTCAAACGGTTGTTACGGTTGATCACGCGGCGATACAGATCGTTGAGATCCGAAGTCGCGAAACGACCGCCATCCAGCGGAACCAACGGACGCAGATCCGGCGGCAGTACTGGCAGCACGGTGAGGATCATCCACTCCGGCAGGTTGCCCGAGCCGTGGAACGCTTCCATCAGCTTCAGCCGCTTGGAGAGCTTCTTGATCTTGGTTTCGGAGTTGGTCTGCGGGATTTCCTCGCGCAGGCGACCGATTTCGTGCTCCAGGTCGATCTGAATCAACAGCTCGCGCACAGCCTCGGCACCCATGCGGGCATCGAAGTCGTCACCGAACTCTTCCAGCGCTTCGAAGTACTGCTCGTCATTAAGCAGCTGACCCTTCTCCAGGGTAGTCATGCCCGGGTCGATGACGACATAGCTTTCGAAATAGAGCACGCGCTCGATGTCGCGCAGAGTCATGTCCAGCAGCAGACCGATACGGGACGGCAGCGACTTCAGGAACCAGATGTGGGCGACCGGCGAAGCCAGCTCGATGTGCGCCATGCGCTCGCGGCGTACCTTGGCCAGTGCGACTTCCACACCACACTTCTCGCAGATGACACCGCGGTGCTTGAGGCGCTTGTACTTGCCGCACAGGCACTCGTAGTCCTTTACCGGACCAAAGATCTTGGCGCAGAACAGGCCGTCGCGCTCCGGCTTGAACGTACGGTAGTTGATGGTTTCCGAGATCGGAAGAGCGTCGTGTAGGGAAAGAGTGTAGATCTCGGTGGTCGCCGTATCATTAAAAAAAAAAAGAAAGAAGACAGATAATAGGGACAAGG
>DNMQ01000470.1 GCA_003488145.1 Pseudomonas sp. | reverse complement strand
AGGATCGCCTTGTCGACGAAGTTGCCGAAGATACGTGCGAAGAACATGACGAATGTGTTTACCACACCCTGGATCAGCGCCAGGGTCACCATGTCGCCGTTGGCCACGTGGCCGATCTCGTGGGCAAGCACCGCTTTCACCTCATCCGGCGAGAAGCGCTCGAGCAGCCCCTGGCTGACCGCCACCAGTGCGTCGTTGCGGTTCCAGCCGGTGGCAAAGGCGTTCGCCTCGTAGGCCGGGAAAATGCCGACTTCGGGCATCTTGATGCCAGCGTCGCGCGACAGTTGCTCGACTGTCTGCAGCAGCCACTGCTCGTGACGGGTGCGCGGCTGGCTGATGATTTCCGTACGCGTACTCATCTTCGCCATCCATTTGGAGATGAACAGCGAAATGAGCGAGCCCGCGAAGCCGAAAACCGCACANNAGGGTGATGCTGGCGATGACCAGTACCGCAAGGTTGGTGGCCAGGAACAAGAAAATGCGCATCATGTTGCGGCAGACTCCAGGGTAGGAATTGAAGAACGATAGGCTATATAAGGTGCGCCCTTGAGCTATTCAACCGAGCGACTATTTCAAGCTATGTCGCTTGCCCATGGAGGCTGGGGTGCAATGGTGCGCCGGACTGGCTTTCGAACATCAATCGGGCCAGCTGAGCGATGCGCTCGCTGTTCGCGCGCTTCAATGCCTCGCGAAGCTGATGGGCGAGGCTGGCCTGAATGCGCAGCACGCTGGGAGGGAGGCTGAGGTCGTCGGCGATCTGTCCAGGCACCGCTCGTGACAGGCGCACGAAGCCTTTTTCGGTAAGCACCGCCTGGTCCAGCGCCTGGAAATGAATGGTGCTCTCGTAACGCAGATAGCCCTCCTCGGCGAGCCAGAGCAGGGCACCCAGGCAGCTCTGGTGGCGTTTGGAGGGAAGGCCGAACTCATCCGGCTCTTCCCGGCCGATCAGATCTTCTACATACAGCGAGACCTTGCGTGGGAAGGCCTGATAGAGCATCAGCAGGCCGCCCGCCGCATCCTTGTAGAAATCGTCGATCTGCAGGTCCATCGCTTACTGGTGGTAGGTCTTGAGGAAGTTGCCGATGCGGCCAATGGCCTGCTCCAGATCGTCGACGCGGGGCAGGGTGACCACGCGGAAATGATCCGGCCATGGCCAGTTGAATGCAGTGCCTTGAACGATCAGCAGCTTCTCGGAAAGCAGCAGGTCAAGCACGAACTTCTCGTCGTTGTGGATCGGGCAGATCTTCGGGTCAATGCGCGGGAACGCATACAGCGCGCCCATCGGTTTGACGCAGCTGATGCCCGGGATGTCGTTGAGCAAATCCCAGGTACGGTTACGCTGCTCGAGCAGGCGGCCCGGCGGTAATACCAGGTCATTGATGCTCTGGTAGCCGCCCAGTGCAGTCTGAATCGCATGCTGCGACGGTACGTTGGCGCACAGGCGCATGTTGGCGAGGATGTCCAGGCCTTCGATGTAGCTCTGCGCCCTGTGCTTTGGCCCGGAAATCGCCACCCAGCCCGAACGGAAGCCGGCAACCCGGTAGGATTTGGACAGCCCGTTGAAGGTCAGGCAGAGCACGTCCGGCGCCAGCGAGGCGGTGGAGATGTGTACGGCGTCGTCGTAGAGAATCTTGTCGTAGATTTCGTCGGAGAACAGAACGAGCTTGTGCTGGCGCGCAAGCTCGACCATGCCTTCGAGCACTTCCTTGGGGTAGACCGCGCCGGTGGGGTTGTTCGGGTTGATCAGCACCAATGCCTTGGTGTTAGACGTGATCTTGGCCTTGATATCGGCCAGGTCCGGCCACCAGTTGGCCTGCTCGTCGCAAAGGTAGTGCACCGGCTTGCCGCCGGCCAGGCTCACCGCAGCGGTCCACAGCGGGTAATCCGGGGCAGGGATCAGCACTTCATCGCCATTGTTCAGCAATGCCTGCATGGACATGACGATCAGCTCGGACACGCCGTTGCCGAGGTAGATGTCTTCGATGCCGACGCCTTCGACCTGCTTCTGCTGGTAGTACTGCATGATCGCCTTGCGGGCGCTGAACAGGCCTTTCGAGTCGCTGTAGCCCTGGGCAGTGGGCAGGTTGCGGATCACGTCTTGGAGGATTTCCTCCGGTGCTTCGAAACCGAACGGCGCCGGGTTGCCGATGTTCAGCTTGAGGATGCGATGGCCTTCCTCTTCCAGGCGTTTGGCGTGCTTGAGCACGGGCCCGCGGATGTCGTAACAGACATTGGCAAGCTTGTTCGATTTGCTGACCTGCATGATCCTGAGTGTCCCGAAGTGAAAACGCGCCAGTTCCGAAAATGGCTGGCCGCGCTTGGCATGAACCCGGGCGCCTTGGCAGTCGGAAACCCCGCTGCCAGACTAGGCGTCGAAGAGGGACGCATGATACGTGCGGCCCGACCACCGGAAAAGGTACAGATCGGCCTTTTTTGAGCTGAGGAGTGTATCGATGGACAAGCTGGAAAAACCGCTCGACGTCTGGCGCGAGGAACTCTCCGATGAGCAGTTCCAGATATGCCGGCTGGGCGCCACCGAGCGTCCCTTCACGGGTAAGTACAACGACACGAAGACACCTGGCATCTACCATTGCGCCTGCTGCGACACGCCACTGTTCGATGCGGATGCTAAGTTCGATTCCGGCTGTGGCTGGCCCAGCTATTTCCAGCCGGTCAGTGATACCGCTATCGCCAGCCTGGATGATTTCAGTCACGGTATGCACCGGATCGAGGTCAGGTGCGCACGCTGCGATGCTCACCTCGGTCATGTTTTTCCCGATGGCCCGCAGCCGACCGGGTTGCGCTACTGCATCAATTCCGCCTCTCTCAACCTGAAACCGCGCGAAGCCTGAGCATCGTCGGTTGCAAGGAGCCTCGCATGCACGATCCTATGCTGGACATTCCCTGCGTCACCATCGAGGGCGAGCAGAAGAGGCTCGCGGATTTCGATGCAAAGGTGCTGCTGGTGGTCAATACGGCCAGTCAGTGTGGTTTTACCCCGCAATACAAGGGGTTGGAAGCGTTGTGGCAGCGTTACGGCGGGCGCGGATTGATCGTGCTCGGATTTCCCTGTAACCAGTTCGGCAAGCAGGAGCCAGACGGCGAGCAGGACATCGCAGCATTCTGCGAACGCCGTTTCGGCGTTTCCTTTCCCCTGTTTGCCAAAGTCGAGGTGAACGGTGGGGATGCTCATCCGCTCTTCATTGAATTGAAAAAGCGCGCACCTGGGCTGTTGGGTAGCAAGGCGATCAAGTGGAATTTCACCAAGTTTCTCATCTCTGACCAGGGTAGGGCGGTGAGGCGTTTTTCCTCTCGCACCACGCCGGAGGCAATGGCCGCGGAAATCGAGACATTGCTTTGACTGCTGCTTAAGTGAGGTTGCGTTTCGCCTGCCTGATTGCCTGTTGTCGGGTCCGGTTCAGCCGGGCCTTTTCGTCTCTGGAGTCATCATGGATGTCGAGTTGAAAGCCTTCCTGCAGCGTGCCGAGGGACTGCTGGCGCGTATCGAGCCGCTGCTACCTGCCCAGCCAGCGGTCATCGATTGGGATCGTACCTTTGCGGCGCGCTGGCAGCGTGA
>DNMQ01000469.1:4173-5052 GCA_003488145.1 Pseudomonas sp. | reverse complement strand
AACAAGAGCATCGTCAGCCTGATCAACCAGCATGGCGGCAGCGCCATTGGCCTGACCGGCAAGGATGCCGGCCTGATCCGCGCCAAGAAGCTCAAGGCGACCCGCCAGACACCGGAGATGACGAAGCCGGAAATCATCGACATTGGCCATGTCGGCGAAGTCACCGGCGTCAATGCCGAGCTGCTGGAAATGCTGGTGCAGGGCAACTTCATCCCAGTAATCGCGCCGATTGGCGTGGGCGAGAACGGTGAGTCCTACAATATCAACGCCGACCTGGTCGCCGGTAAGGTGGCCGAGGCGCTGAAGGCCGAGAAGCTCATGCTGCTGACCAACATCGCCGGCCTGATGGACAAGCAGGGCAGCGTGCTGACCGGCCTGTCCACGGCCCAGGTCGACGCACTGATCGCCGACGGCACCATCTACGGCGGCATGCTGCCGAAGATCCGCTGCGCGCTGGAAGCGGTGCAAGGTGGTGTCAACAGCGCCCACATCATCGACGGTCGCGTACCCAACGCGGTATTGCTGGAGATCTTCACCGATGTCGGCGTCGGCACACTGATCACCAACAGCCAGGGTTGAAGCAGACGCAAAAGAAAAGGGAGCCTAGGCTCCCTTTTTTCATGCCGTGCCGTCAGCCAATCAGAGATCGATACGGAACGACTCGAGCATCGCCGGGATGCCCGGGAACATGCCGATACCCAGCATCACGGCGCAGAGCACGATGAAGACGATCGTCGGGATGACCCAACGATGCAGGTGGCTCAGGGACTGACCACGCTCCTTGTCACCGATCAGCCCGAGATTGTCGAGCAGCACGGTCAGCGACCAGCCGAACACCGGATTAACCAGCGCCGAGGAAAAGATCACGATGGCCGCCGA
>DNMQ01000469.1:0-4117 GCA_003488145.1 Pseudomonas sp. | reverse complement strand
CCGGCTTCCAGCAGCGGCAGGAACACCCCGACCATCAGCGCCACGCTCAGTACCGGCGGCCAGATCGCCAGATCCATCGGGTAACCCCAAAGCGCCGCAACCACACAGAGCAGGCCGGTGAGCAATGCACCGGCGGGAATCGGGCGCTTGGCGATGGCGGCCGGCACCATGAAGGTGCCCCAGGATGAGGCCAGGTTACCGCCACCCAGCGACGTCCCGACGATCTGTCGTGCCGCCGCAACGCACATGGTGTCATCGATGTTCATCAGCACCTTCTTCGCCTTCGGCGGATAGTTCAGCTGCTGGAACACACGATGCCCAAGGAAGTCCGGCGACCACATGGCTACCGCCAGCACGGCAAATGGCGCGACAGCAATGAAGTGATGCAGCTCGGGCAGACCGATCTGCCAGCCGGTAGTCTCGCCCCACCAGTACATCGGATTCAGGTTGGGCACACCCGGCTCGGTGGTGAACTCGAACGGAGCGCCCAATGCAAATGCGATCACGGCCGCCAGCGCCGAACCCAGCGGAATAGCCAGCCAGCGCATGCGGATATGTTCTAGATAGGCGTACATCACGATGGTGGCGAACACCACGATAAACGCGATGTAGCCCATGTCGAAGCTGTCGGCCCAACCGAACAGCTTCTTGATCTGCGAGGTAATGCCGATGAAACCCAGATACAGCAGCAATCCGCCACAAACACCATCACTAGTCAGACGCGCCAACAGACTGCCGCCCTTGAAGACACCGAGGGTGAAACCGAGCACACCCACCATGATCCCCAGCGCCATAGGATGCCCGCCCGATGCGACGATCAGGGGAATCAACGGAATCAGCGGGCCATGGGTCCCGGCCAGGTTGGCCGTGGGATTGAGGAAACCGGAGAACACCACGACAAACAGCAGAGCTGCGATCAGCATCTCGTAGCGCGCGTTCTCGATCACGAACTCNNCCTTCGGCTTGTGAAGCTCCCGATAACTGCGTAGGTCCCTACCATTCATGCTAGTCAGCCATACCGAAAAATTTGCGCCACGGTACAGACTGACCCCAAGCAACTCATCACGACCTTGAAACTATTGAGCTAGAGCGGTCTTTTGTGATAGCAAGCAAGCTATTTATCGAGCTATTGGCATAGCAAATAGCCACGCCAAGTATTTTGAAACAAGGGAACAGGGATCAGCGTTTTACTGCTTTTGCCCTAGCAGTTCGGCAATCCGCTGGCGATCACTGGCAAAGCTGACTTCCGCATCAGCGCGCGCCTTTTCGAAACGCTTGAGGTCGCGCTGCAGACTCTGCTCTTCCTTTTCAAGGTTCTCGATCTGCGCCAACAGGTTGCCCGGAACCTTGCGACCGGCGCGCTCATGGTTCGCCGCCTGCTTGCGCAAGCTCGCATGCTGGTTGCGTATCGACTGCAGGTTGCCGCGGGCCAAGCCCATCACGCTATCGAGCTCGGAAAGCTTGCGCGTTTCGGCCCGCTCCACATCCTCGACACTGGCATACAGACGCAGCAGCTGCGCATCCGATGCAGCGCGGGCCTTCTGTGCCTGCAACCGGGCAAATTCCTCCGCGGTCGGTGCCGGCGGCACCTCGCGGACCACTCGCCCTTGCTCGTTGAGCACCTGATATCCACGCGAAATGTGTTGCGGCGGCACGCCATGGCGATCGAGTACGACCACGCCACGGTCGTCCACATAGCGATACAGCTCGGCAGCCGAAGCCAATACCGGACATATGACTCCTAGCAGGAGCAACGTACGAGCGGCTACCGATTTACGCATGGCGCATTACCTACCCTGGGTCAGATTCCGTACTGCTCGCGATAAGCCTGTACCGCGGGCAGGTGCTGTTTCAGCTGAGCGTCGTCGGCGAGATATTCCAGCACTTGCTCAAGGGACACAATACTGATTACCGGCATTCGATAATCACGTTCAACTTCTTGAATCGCCGACAGCTCGCCCTGCCCTCTTTCCTGTCGATTCAAGGCGATGAGTACGCCGGCGGCCTCGGCTTTCTGCGCCTGGATGATCTGCATCACTTCGCGGATCGCGGTGCCGGCGGTGATCACGTCATCGACGATCAGCACACGCCCCGCCAGCGGTGCACCGACCAGCGTGCCACCCTCACCATGATCCTTGGCTTCCTTGCGGTTGAAGCACCAAGGCAGGTCGCGCTGATGCTGCTCGGCCAGCGCGATGGCGGTGGCTGCGCCGAGCGGGATGCCCTTGTAGGCCGGGCCGAAGATGACGTCGAAATCCAGGCCGCTTCCGGTCACCGCCGAGGCGTAGAACCGCCCGAGCTGTGCCAACGCGCTGCCGCTGTTGAACAACCCGGCATTGAAAAAATAGGGGCTGATGCGTCCCGACTTGAGAGTGAACTCACCGAAACGCAGAACACCGCGTTCGATGGCGAAGCGAATGAACTCGCGCTGGTACGCCTGCATGAAGAAATTTCCCGGAAACCACTGTTTTAGCTAATTGCGAAGAGCTTGGGTTATCATACACGCACGTGTTTTTAGGGGCCATTTATGCGGATCATCAGCGTCAACGTGAATGGCATTCAAGCGGCGGCACAGCGGGGATTGCTCAGCTGGCTGCAAGCGCAGAATGCCGATGTCATCTGCCTGCAAGATACCCGCGCCTCTGCCTTGGAACTCGACGATCCGGCCTACCAGCTGGACGGTTACTTTCTCTATGCCTGCGATGCAGAGATTCCGGAGCAGGGAGGCGTGGCGCTCTATTCCAGGCTGCAGCCGAAGGCCGTCATCACTGGACTGGGCTTCGAGACGGCGGATCGCTACGGGCGTTACCTGCAGGCGGATTTCGACAAGGTCAGCATCGCCAGTCTGTTGGTGCCGTCCGGCCACGGCGGCGATGCCAACCTGAACCACAAACTCAAGTTCATGGACGACTTCGCCCACTACCTGGACAAGCAGCGCCGCAAGCGCCGCGAGTACATCTATTGTGGCTCACTGTATGTCGCCCACCAGAAGCTGGACGTGAAAAACTGGCGCGACTGCCAGCAGGACCCAGGGTTTCTGGCGCCCGAGCGCGCCTGGCTGGACGAGATTTTCGGCAATATGGGCTATATCGACGCCCTGCGCGAAGTCAATCGCGAAGGCGATCTGTTCAGTTGGTGGCCGGACACCGAGCAGGCCGAAATGCTCAACCTCGGCTGGCGTTTCGACTACCAGATTCTGACATCCGGTCTACGCCGCTTCGTGCGCACTGCTCGCCTGCCACGGCAGCCACGCTTCTCCCAGCACGCGCCGCTGATCGTTGACTACGACTGGACGCTGAGCCTCTGAGGCTCAGCGGTTTGCCCTACTTGACCAGCCGCCAACAGAACGGATAGCGGTAGGGCTTGCCCTCGTTGGCGCGAATGCCGGCGATAACCACCAGCACCAGCGCCACCACGCTCACCAACACCATTAGCGGAAAGCCTATGAGGATCCAGGCCAGCACGCCGCAGATCATCATCGCGATGCTGAAGGTCAGCTGAAAATTCAGCGCCTCCCTACCCTGCTGATCGACGAAGGGATCCATGTCCTTCTTCAGCTGCCAGACGATGAGCGGGCCGATCACATTGCCGATCATCGGCGCCAGAAACCAGAAGAACGCCGAGTAGTGGCAGAACATCGCCCACTGGCGCGCTTCGCGACTGGGTAACGGCACAAGATCCTGATCGGTCATTTCGCGCTACCTCTTGCTCAGTCCGCCAGCGCCGCGCGCTGTAGCTCGAACAGCTGGCGCACGCCATCATGGGCCAGAGCCAGCATCGCATTGAGCTCCTCAGGATGGAACGGTGCCCCCTCGGCCGTGCCCTGCACCTCGATAAAGCCGCCCGCGTCGGTCATCACCACGTTCAGATCGGTTTCGGCCGCCGAATCTTCCAGATAATCCAGATCCAGCACCGGCTCGCCCTGATAGATACCAACCGAAACCGCCGCGATCATCTGCTTGATCGGGTCGCCCGACTTCAGACCGCCACGTTTCTTTAGCACCTTGAGCGCATCGATCACCGCCACCATGGCACCGGTGATCGACGCCGTGCGCGTACCGCCGTCGGCCTGGATCACATCGCAGTCGATGAACAGCGTGTTCTCACCGAGCTTGCT
>DNMQ01000474.1 GCA_003488145.1 Pseudomonas sp. | reverse complement strand
GATTGGCCTCCCCGCTTCACGCAAGGCCTGCTCGATGAAGCGAAAACGCCTCTCGAACTTGCCATTCGCGGCACGCAAGGCGTTCGCCGGATCGACCTTGAGATGGCGCGCCAGGTTGACCACGACGAACAGCAGATCGCCAAGCTCTTCGGCAATGGCTTGCGGATCGTTCTCGCTCATCGCCTCCAGCACTTCGCCGAGTTCCTCGCGCACCTTGTCCACCACCGGCAGCGCCTCGGGCCAGTCGAAACCGACCTGCGCCGCGCGCTTCTGCAGTTTCGCGGCCCGGCTGAGCGCCGGCAGCGCGCTGGGCACGTCATCGAGCAGGGACAATTGTTCAGGTGCGGCGGCTTTCTCGGCACGCTCTTCGGCCTTGATCTCCTCCCAGCGCTGCTTGATGGCCGCTTCATCGAGGCGCGGCAGCTCCGGCGAGCCGTACAGATCGCCATCGGGGAACACGTGGGGGTGGCGACGGATCAGCTTGCGGGTGATGGCATCGACCACCGTGGCGAACTCGAAACGCCCTTCCTCCCGGGCCAGCTGGCTGTAGTAGACGACCTGAAACAGCAGGTCACCCAGCTCGCCGGGCAGATGATCGAAGTCGCCGCTTTCGATGGCATCGGCCACTTCGTAGGCCTCTTCCAGCGTATGCGGCACGATGCTCGCGTAGTTCTGCTGCAGGTCCCACGGGCAGCCATGCTGCGGATCGCGCAGCCGNNGGTGGATGTAAAAAGCGACATCCACCCTACGGTTCGGTCACGGGCCAAACGCCCAAAAAAACCCGTATTGCATCGTAGGGTGGATGACGCTTCACCCATCCACCATGGCGCGGTTGGCGCCGCCGCTGTGCTGAGCCTTACGTCGCTCTTTGGCGCTTGGCTTCGATGATGTTCGGCAGCTGCGAAATACGGCTAAGCAGGCGACCCAGGGCGTTCAGCCCGGGAATCTCGATGGTCAGCGTCATCTGCGCGGTGCTGTCTTCCTTGTTCGAGCGGGTGTTCATCGACAGCACGTTGATGCGCTCGTTGAGCAGCATCTGCGAGATATCACGCAGCAGGCCGGCACGGTCGTAGGCGCGGATCATGATTTCCACCGGATAGGTCTTCTCCGGTACCGGCCCCCAGCTGACCTGGATGATCCGCTCCGGCTCGCGCCCGGCCAGTTGCAGCACCGACGGGCAGTCCTGACGATGGATGCTAACGCCGCGCCCCTGGGTGATGTAACCGACGATGGGGTCGCCCGGCAGCGGCTGGCAGCAGCCGGCCATCTGCGTCAGCAGGTTGCCCACGCCCTGGATCTGCACGTCGCCGCGCTTGCCCGGCTTGTACGGTGCCGAACGCCGCGGAATCAGCTCCAGCTGGTCGTAACCGCGCTCCGGCTCGACCAGCTGTTGCGCCATGTTGACCAGGTGCGCCAGGCGCAGGTCACCCGCGCCAAGCGCCGCGAACATGTCCTCGGCGTTCTTCAGGTTGGCCTTTTCAGCCAGCTTGTCGAAGTCCACCGGCGGCAGATCCAGACGTCCCAGTTCACGCTCCAGCAGCGCCTTGCCAGCGGCGACGTTCTGGTCACGAGCCTGCAGTTTGAACCAGTGGACGATCTTCGCCCGAGAGCGCGAGGTGGTGATGTAGCCCAGGTTCGGGTTCAGCCAGTCGCGGCTCGGCGAGCCGTGCTTGCTGGTGATGATCTCCACCTGCTCGCCGGTCTGCAGGCTGTAGTTGAGCGGCACGATGCGCCCGTTGATCTTGGCACCGCGACAGTTGTGGCCGATCTCGGTATGCACGCGATAGGCGAAGTCCAGCGGCGTGGCGCCCTTGGGCAGGTCGATGGCGTGGCCGTCCGGGGTGAACACGTAAACTCGATCAGGCTCGATATCCACCCGCAGCTGGTCGGCCAGGCCGCCGATGTCGCCCAGCTCTTCGTGCCATTCGAGCACCTGACGCAACCAGGCGATCTTCTCCTCGTAATGGTCGGAGCCGGAATTGACATCGGTGCCCTTGTAGCGCCAGTGCGCGCAGACGCCCAGCTCGGCCTCTTCGTGCATGGCGTGGGTGCGAATCTGCACCTCCAGCACCTTACCCTCCGGGCCGATCACCGCGGTGTGCAGCGAGCGGTAGCCGTTCTCCTTGGGGTTGGCGATGTAGTCGTCGAACTCCTTCGGAATGTGCCGCCACAGCGTATGCACGATCCCCAGCGCGGTGTAGCAATCGCGAACTTCCGGCACCAGCACACGAACGGCGCGAACGTCGTAGATCTGGCTGAATTGCAGGCCTTTCTTCTGCATCTTTCGCCAGATGGAATAGATGTGCTTGGCACGCCCGTCGATGTCGGGCTGGATGCCGGTCGCAGTCAGTTCGTCCCTGAGCTGCTGCACGACGTTCTGGATGTACTGTTCGCGATCGAGGCGACGCTCGTGCAAGAGCTGGGCGATCTGCTTGTACTGCTCGGGCTCGAGGTAGCGGAAAGACAGGTCCTCCAGCTCCCACTTGATATGGCCGATGCCCAGGCGATGGGCCAGCGGCGCGTAGATATCGAAGACTTCGCGGGCGACCCGTTGACGCTTCTCGTCGTCGGCTAGCTTCACCGCGCGAATGGCACAGGTGCGTTCGGCCAGCTTGATCAGCGCGACGCGCACGTCATCGACCATGGCCACCAGCATCTTGCGCAGGTTTTCCACCTGCGCCTGGGAGCCGAGCACGAGCGATTCGCGTGGGTTGAGACTGGCGCTGATCGCCGCCATGCGAAGCACGCCTTCGACCAGCTTGGCCACCACCGGGCCAAAACGCTGGTTCACATCGGCCAGCTGGATCTTGCCTTCGCGCACGCCACGGTAGATAACGGCGGCGACCAGGCTGTCCTGGTCCAGCTTGAGGTCGGCGAGGATCTCGGCGATCTCGAGGCCGATCTGGTAGCTGGAGGTGCCTTCACTCCAGAGGTTCTGCGCCGCATTGGCCTGCTGCTCCGCTTCGCGGGCGAACTCGCAGGCCTCCTTAAGAGCCGCGCGGTCGAGTGCCGGGTCCATCCCCAGCACATGATCGAGCCAGCCATCCAGGTTGATACTACCGTCCGTATTGATCGGCTGAAGCGCTCTGACCTGTACCATCTAAACCTTCCCTTCTGCGCAGCTAATGCGCCATGAACGCCGGCATTCTGCGTGCCGGTCGGTTGAACCACAGGCAATTCGCCTGTCAAGAATGCAGCGTCGAGCGCTAACCCCGCTCGAACAACGCCATGGCCTCGACGTGGGCGGTCTGCGGGAACATGTCCAGCACACCCGCACGCTTCAGGCGATATCCCTGGCTGGCCAGCTCGCGCGCATCGCGCGCCAGGGTGGCCGGATTGCATGAAACATAGACCACGCGCCGCGCCTTCAGCTTCGACATTTGTCGAACGATTTCCAGCGCGCCGTCGCGCGGCGGATCGAGCAGCACCGCGGCGAAATCATTGCGCGCCCAGGGTGCGTCAGCCAGCGGCTTCGACAAGTCGGCCCGATAAAAGTGCGCGTGCGCCAAAGCATTGCGACGGGCATTTTCCTGCGCCCGCGTAACCATCGTCTCGACACCCTCGACACCCACTACTTGAGCGCCCGAGCGCGCCAGCGGCAGGCTGAAATTGCCTAGCCCACAGAACAGATCAAGCACTGTCTCATCCTGGCCGGCGTCCAGCCATTCCAGAGCCTGAGCGACCATCGCATCATTGACCGGCGCGTTGACCTGGACGAAATCACCCGGACGCCAGGCCAGCTCCAGACCCCAGGCATCCAGTCGGTAACCCAGCGTCGCCGCGGGATCATCCGATTCAGGCTCACCTTCGCCCTGCCACCAGAGCTGCGCTCCATTGACGGCGGCGAAGCTGCGCAAACGTGCCACGTCTGTTTCCGACAAGGCTGCGGTGTGGCGGATCAGCACCGCCTCGGCCGTACCACTGAAGAGTTCGACGTGGCCGATAACCTGCGGCTTGCTCAGATCACGCAATGCAGCCAGCAATGCCGGCAGCAGCGACTGCAAGGGCTGTACCAGAACCGGGCATTCACTGATAGAGACGATTTCCTGGCTGGCGCTGGCGCGGAAACCGATGTCCAGATGCTTGTGCTTGATGTCCCAGCGCACCGCCAACCGAGCGCGACGGCGATAGCCGAAAGCCGGTCCCACCAGCGGCTCGGCCCATACCTCCGGCTGCAGATCGGCCACCCGCGCGAATTGCTCGGCGAGCGTGTGCTGTTTCAGGGCAAGCTGATCGGCAACGGGCACATGCTGCAGGTTGCAGCCGCCACATCGGCGAGCATGCGGACAGGGTTCGGCCCGACGCTGCGCACTGGCCTGGAGCACGCGCTCGCAGCGCGCTTCGACGATCTGACTGCGCGCAGCCAGCACGCGCGCCTCGACCTCTTCGCCAGCCAGCGCGCCTTCGACGAACCAGGTGCGCCCCTCGATGAAGGCAATGCCGCGCCCATCATTGGCAAGTCGCTCGATAATCAGGCGCTGCTTCTTGCCGACCGGCACCTGGGGCTTGCGCTCGCCGCCGCTAGGTTGAAAGCGCAGAGCGCCGCTACGTTTGGCCATCAGCTGAAACCTGCGCTGTTGTGTTCGTTGAAAATGTCATGGGCGATGCAATGCGGCGCGTGGGAGCGCGCCGCAGATGCGCGAGTCAATTGGGCGCGTCATACACACCCGTCGACAGATAGCGGTCGCCGCGGTCGCAGATGATCGCCACGATCACTGCGTTCTCGACCTCCTGCGACAGACGCAACGCCGCGGCAACGGCGCCACCGGAGGACACGCCACAGAAGATGCCCTCTTCGCGGGCCAGACGGCGCATGACCTGCTCGGCCTCGGCCTGCGACATGTCGACGACGCGGTCGACGCGCTCGGCCTGATAGATCTTCGGCAGGTATTCCTGCGGCCAGCGGCGGATGCCGGGGATGGCCGCCCCCTCCATCGGCTGTAGGCCGACGATCTGCACCGCGGCGTTCTGCTCCTTGAGGTAGCGCGAGACGCCCATGATGGTTCCGGTGGTACCCATGGAGCTGATGAAATGGGTGATGCTGCCGTGAGTCTGCCGCCAGAGCTCCGGCCCCGTACTGTTGTAGTGCGCTTCCGGGTTGTCGCCATTGGCGAACTGATCGAGCACCTTGCCGCGACCTTCAGCCTGCATCTTCAACGCCAGGTCGCGGGCACCTTCCATGCCCTCCTCCTTGCTGACCAGGATCAGCTCGGCGCCATAGGCAGTCATCGCCGCCTTGCGCTCGGCCGTGGAGTTGTCCGGCATGATCAGGATCATCCGGTAGCCCTTGATCGCCGCCGCCATGGCCAGGGCAATCCCGGTGTTGCCGGAGGTCGCCTCGATCAGGGTGTCGCCGGGCTGGATGTCGCCGCGCAGCTCGGCACGGTTGATCATCGACTGCGCCGGGCGGTCCTTGACCGAACCGGCCGGATTGTTGCCCTCGAGCTTGACCAGAATGGTGTTGCTGGTCTTACCCGGCATCCGCTGCAGGCGAACCAGCGGGGTGTTGCCGATGCAATCGGCAATGGTCGGATAGTGTGTAGTCATGGCGTCGCACGGCAGCGGAAAAGGTTGCCATGATACCGGCAACGCTCGACGACGGGCAGACCGTCTCTGCCTGACCGGCATGACATCGGCCAACCGCCGCCCCTTCCCGAGCAGGCTAGGGCCGCGCGAGGATCTTCGGCGCCGCCTCGATGATCTGTCGCGAAAGGTGCTCCATACGTGGCGATTGCACCTTCCAGGTGTGCCAGTACAGGGCGATCTCAAGCGGTTCGTCGGCCGCCAGATCGACCACCTCACCCGAGTTCAGCGCATCATGCAGCAACAGTTCAGGGACCATGCCGTAACCCAGGCCGTAACGAATCGCGCTGAAATGCGGCTCGGCACCGGGGACGAAATGACAGGGATAGGCGCCCTCCGGCAGCCCGAAGCGGCGCAGCAGGAACGACGACTGCAGGGTGTCCTTGCGTGTGTAGGCGACCACCGGCGCCTTGCGCGCGGCGTTGCGGGTCAGCCCGTTGGCGAAGTGCTTCTGGCGAAACTCGCTGGAGGCCACCAGGCGGTAGCGCATGCTGCCCAGCGGGCTGGCGCTGCAGCCGCGCATCGGTTTGGGCTCGGTGCTGATGCAGCCGATCGCCAGGCCGGTCTCCAGCAGGCTGTATGTGTGATCCTGGTCCTCCACCGTCAGGTCCAGCAGCACCCGCTCGCGGATCAGCACCTCGGCGAGGGCCGGGAAGAACCAGGTACCCAGGCTGTCGGCATTGAGCGCCGCGACCACGACCAGTGGCGCATCGCTGCGCTCGGCGAGGTCCGCCAGCAGATCGGCCTCGAGCAGGGTGGCGCGTTTGAGGTACTGCAGCAGGCGCTGACCGGTTTCGGTGGGTCGGCAGGGTCGACTGCGCACAACCAAGGCGCTGCCCAGCGCACTCTCCAGTGCGCGCACCCGCTGTGAAATCGCCGGTGGCGTCAGGTGCAGGCGCTGCGCAGCCTGTTCGAAGCTGCCAGTACGGATCACCGTGCGAAATGCTTCAGTCTGCTTCGGATCGAGATTCATGCGACCTGCCGATTAAGAAAATGTTTGGATGGCCTAAAAATACTTAGCCACGACAAATTTAACCAGCATTGCTCCATAATCGCGCATCCCCCGCTGCAGCGCCCCACTGGTGTGCAGCCCAGCCCGTCCGGAGTATCGTCGTGGAACTGCTGCACACCATCTACCTGATCGCCATCACGGCCGAAGCAATGTCCGGCGCCATCATGGGCATGCGCCGCGGCATGGACCTGTTCGGCATCTGCCTTCTCGGCACCGTGACGGCGCTGGGTGGCGGCACCGCGCGGGACGTGCTGCTCGGTCATTATCCGGTCGGCTGGATCGCTCACCCGGAGTATCTGACCTTCACCATCGGCGCGGCGATCGTCACCGGTTTCATCGCCCGCCACCTGCATCACCTGCGCATGGTCTTCCTGCTGGTGGATGGCCTCGGCCTGGTGGCGTTCACCGTGATCGGCTGCGATGTGGCGATGGGCATGGGCGCGCACCCGTCCATCGTCGTACTGGCTGGCGTGATCACCGGTATCTTCGGCGGGCTGATGCGCGACGTGTTGTGCAACCAGGTGCCGATGGTGCTGCAGCGCGAGCTGTACGCCACCGTCGCGCTGTTCACCGGTGTGTTCTACGTCGGCATGCTGTGGCTGGAGATCAACACCACGCTGGCCACCCTGGCGGCGCTGGGCAGCGGCTTCCTGTTCCGCGTACTGGCGATGACCTTTCACTGGAAGCTGCCGGACTTCAACGGCAAGGAAATCCGCGGCCTCGACTGAGGCTGCGACGCCACAGCTAGACCTGGCGTGCAGATTCCGCCGAGCCGAGTCGCTACACTAGCGCGCTGCAATCAGGATCGGTGGACGGACTGTGCTGAAAGACCTAGGAATTCGTGGCCGCGTGCTGATGCTGACGCTGCTGCCCAGCACCTTGCTGGCGGTGGTGCTGGGTGCCTACTTCACCTGGATGCAGCTGTCCGAGATGCGCCACCAGCTCGACGAGCGCGGCCAGCTCATCGCCGAGCAGCTGGCGCCACTGGCCGCGCCCGCCATGAATCTGGGCTACGACAAACGCCTGCAGCGCATCCTGACCCAGGTTCTGGATCAGGCCGACGTCCGCGCCGTGACCATTCTCGATCCCGAACGCGTTCAACGCGTACACGCCGGCCCGCGAATGCTGACCCCGCCACCGCCGGGCGATCCGGAGAGCCTGACCCGCGTCAGCAGCATGGACCACACGCGCATCCTCATGCCGGTGCTCAGCCGCCACCTCAACCTCGCCGACGAAACCCGCGGGCCGGACGAAAAGCTGATCGGCTGGCTGGAGCTGGAGCTGTCGCACCACAACACCCTGCTGCGTGGCTATCGCAGCCTGCTGACCAGCCTGTTTCTGGTGAGTGCCGGCCTGATCATCACCGCCCTGCTGGCTCTGCGCATGAGCCGCGCCATCAGCCTGCCGCTGCAGCGTGTCAAAGGCGCCGTCGCGCAGCTCAAGGACGGCCACCTGGAAACCCGCCTGCCACCATTGGGCAGCCATGAAATGGACGAGCTCGCGTCCGGCATCAACCGCATGGCCGAAGCACTGCTCAGCGCCCGTGAAGAATTGCAGCAGAGCATCGACCAGGCCACCGAGGACGTGCAGCAGAACCTGGAAACCATCGAGATCCAGAACATCGAACTGGATCTGGCGCGCAAGGAGGCCCTGGAGGCCAGCCGGATCAAGTCCGAATTCCTCGCCAACATGAGCCACGAGAT
>DNMQ01000473.1:2002-4448 GCA_003488145.1 Pseudomonas sp. | reverse complement strand
CAACTGGCCGGCACCAGCGCCATGATTGGCGCCCTGCAGCGTCTGCGTGCCGAACAGGGCATGCCGGTTCACATGCCCGACACGCTCAAGGCATTCGGCATCAACGGTTCGCTGAAGCATGGCCTCGCCGGGCTGTTCATGACCCACCCGCCGCTGGAAGACCGCATCGAAGCGCTGCGCCAGCGCGGCTAATTGCACTGAACGCAACAGGGGCGACGCAAGTCGCCCTTTTCTTTTGTCTATGCAGACTCAACCCGCATACAAGGAATCGCCATGCGTCGTTTCATATTCGCCTGCTTCGCGCTGCTCGCGCTCGGCGGCTGTCAGAGTGCCTACTATTCAGCGATGGAGAAGGCCGGTATCCATAAGCGCGATATCCTGGTCGATCGTGTGGAGGAGTCGCGTGACGCGCAGCAGGAAGCCAAACAGCAGTTCAAGGATGCTTTGGAGCGCTATCGCAGCGTCGTCGAGGTCAAGGGCGGCGATCTGGAGAAGCGTTACGACGCACTCAACGAAGAGTACGAAGCCAGCGTAGCGAGTGCGCGTGACGTCCGCGCCCGCATCGAAGCGGTCGAAGACGTGGCCGACGCGCTGTTCAGGGAATGGGAAAGCGAACTCAAGCAATACAGCAACGCCAGCCTGAAAGCCGCCAGCGCCAAAGAACTCAACCGCACCCGCGCCGAATACCGAACGCTGATCCAGCGGATGAAAGCGGCGGAGAAACGCATCGACCCGGTGCTCAGCGTTCTGCGCGATCAGGTGCTGTTTCTCAAGCACAACCTCAATGCTCGCGCGATAAGCGCCTTGCACGGGGAATACCGCACGCTGCAGGGCAACGTCGACCAGCTGATGGCTGACATGCAGCGCGCCATCGACGAGGCCGACACGTTCATCCGCCGCTTACAGGCCGACGGCTGATCGCTGCAGCATTACAAGCGGCGGGTCAGACCCGCCGTTGCAGCCAATGGAAGTGCTCCTCGAGCCGCGTCAGACCGCGCTCGCGCATCCGCGGATTACGCTCCAGCACTTCCTTGGCTTCCAGCAGTTCCACGCTCCACTCAGCGGCGTACAGGTCGCGCACCTCGCTCGTACCCACCGCGAAGGGCGGGCCTTCCATCTCTGCCTGGTCATAATCCAGCGTAACCAGAAGCTGCTGACAGCCGGCCGGGAGGATGCTCGACATCAGTGCCGCGTACCGCTGACGCATCGCGTGCGGCAATGCGATCAAGGCGGCGCGATCATAGACCGCCTGGCACCCGAGGACATCGGCCGCACTGAGCGCGAAAAAGTCGCCGCAACGGATCTCCAGGGTATCGGAGCGATAGACCTTGAACGGCCCACACTGGGAAATTTCAGCTTCGAGCTGCTGCTCGGAAAAAAATGCTTCTACAGCCTTCTCACTCAGCTCCACCCCCACGACATTGAACCCTTGCCCGGCCAGCCAGGCCAGATCCAGACTCTTGCCGCACAACGGCACCAGCACCGTCGCACCATCAGGCAACGCCAGTCGCGGCCAGTGGCGACGCATGCAGGGATGAACATCGTCAAGGTGGAAACCAATCTCGTTGCGAGCCCAGCGCTCCTGCCAGAAGTCTTTGTGCACCTGGAAATCTCCATCATGAGGATGGCGGCAGCTTATCAGAGCGAGGTTGAAGGGAGCGCGCTCAGCCCGCGTAGAGCGATGCCTCGACATCCATCCCGGCGTCGCGCATCTGCGCCAGCTTGTAACGCAGGGTGCGCGCACTGATGCCCAGGCGATCAGCCGTCTCCTTGCGCCGTCCACGTTCGGCACGCAGGGTATCGATGATCAACTGGAACTCGCGGCGGCGCAGATCATCCCCCAGTCCCGAGCAGGCCCCCGCCTCCCCTGCAGCGCCCTCGCACGGTTGTGCCGCGCTGCTGGCGACAGGCAAGCTGGTGACACCGCCCACACCAGCCAGGCACAGATCCTGCGGCTGGATCATGCCGCTCTGCTGAAGAATCAACGCTCGCTGTATCGCGTTGTCCAGTTCGCGTACGTTGCCCGGCCACGCGTGCGCCACCAGGCAGCGCTGCGCCTCGGCCGAAAGCCGCGCAGGCGCCTGGCGCATCTTACTGGCGTGGCTGGCCAACAGGCGTTCGGCAAGCGGCAGAATATCGGCCGGGCGCTGCCTCAGCGGCGACCACGCCAGTGGGAAAACCGAAAGACGGTAATAGAGGTCCTCACGGAAGCGACCCGCCGCTACCTCGCCAGCGAGATCACGGTTGGTGGTGGCGAGCACACGAATATCCAGAGCGATAGGCTTCCGCCCACCGACCCGCTCGACCTCTCGCTCCTGCAGCACACGTAGCAGTTTCGCCTGCAACCCCAACGGCATCTCGGATATCTCGTCGAGCAGTAAAGTACCGCCGTCGGCCTGCTCGAACTTGCCAGACTGACTGGCAATCGCGCCGGTGAAAGCGCCCT
>DNMQ01000473.1:0-1895 GCA_003488145.1 Pseudomonas sp. | reverse complement strand
TCCATGCCGGGCATGTTCACGTCACTGATGACCAGGCCGAATGACTCTTCCTGCAGCGCACACAAGGCCGCTTCGGCACAATCGACGGCACGGTACTCGTAGCCCCCAAGCTGCAGCGTGATGCCCAGGGCTTCGCGCAGGGCGTGATCGTCTTCGACGAGAAGTATCGTGGCGGCCATACAGGTCACTCCGGTTTGTGAGTGGCGGGAATCAGCGGCAGACTCATCAGCGCACAGGTTCCGCGGCCTGGCCGCGAGCGCAACTGCAGGTCACCTTGATGCTCGCTGACCACCCCATGGGCCACAGCCAGACCCAGGCCGGTTCCCGTGGTTCGGGTGGTGAAAAACGGCTCGCCCAACCGGCCCAGTGTTTCGGCGTCGATGCCTTTACCGCAGTCGCTTATGCACACCCGCACCGTTTCGTCGCGGCGATACAGGTGGACCTTCAGACGCGGCGCCCCGACGCTGGCCTGTAACGCATTTTCGATGAGATTGAGCAATGCTCCGACCAACGTATCGCGATTGCACAACACCTCCACCCCCTGCACGTCACACTGCCAGCGCACGCTGGCGCCCTGAAGACGTGGCTCGCCGGCCGAACGCAGCGCCGACAACAGCGCAGCCGGACTCAGTCGGTCGTTCAGCGGCAGATCACCGCGGGCGAAGATCAGCATGTCACGGACCTGATGCTCCAGTTCGTGCAGACGAGCCTTGAGGCTACCGGCGAAGCGCTGCTGCTGCTGTTCGCTCAAGCCACTCTGCTCGAGGTGACTGGCATATAGCAACGCGGTGGACAGCGGAGTGCGAATCTGGTGGGCAAGCGAAGCCACCATGCGCCCTAGCGACGACAGCCGTTCATGGCGCGCCAGCTGATCCTGGAGTCGGCGGGTCTCGGTAAGGTCGGTGAGCAGCACCAGCTGACCAGGTTCCCCGGCAAGCGAGCGCGTAGCGATCGATAGGCGGCGACCATTGCGTAGCGATATCTCGTGCCCGTCGTCCCGCCGCGGCGCAAAACAGCGGCCAATCACCTCGCGCCAGGGGTGCCCCACGAGTGGCTCGCTCAACAGCTCAAGAGCAACCGGGTTCGCATCGCGCACCACACCCTGCCCATCGATCACGATGACGCCACCTGGCAGCAGGTCGAGAACGCTCTGCAATCGCTGCGCGAGACGCTCTTTCTCCTCCAGCTCCTGTCGTCGAAGCTCGCCGGCCTCGGCAAGTTGCCCCTTGAGCTCGGCGACGCGTACCTGCAATAGCTCCTCGGATTCACCAAGCTGTCCGGATACCTGACGAAAGAGCTCCAGCGATCGAGTCAGCGCCAGCACGTCTGGGGCATCGAATGAACTTTCGGATGGCTTGGTGACGGAATTCACGGGTCGCTTGCGCCTGTCAAAAGAAAGTCGGTTGACGGGGACCAGCAATCTTCGTGCCCGGCGCTCAGCACTTCCCAGCGACCGCCACCGGCACGACCATGCCAAACGAAAAAAGCCACCTGATCCAGGTGGCTTTTTGAACGTCTTTTTAGAATCGCCTAGCAGCGTGCTAGTCGCCCATATCGTCGTCGCGACGATTCATGCCGTACTTGCGCATTTTCTCGACAAGCGTGGTTCGACGAATCCTCAACCGCTCGGCAGCCCGAGCCACCACGCCACCAGCATCTTCGAGAGCCTGATGAATAAGTCCCTGCTCAAGATTGCCGAGGTATTCCTTGAGATCCAGACCCTCGATCGGCAGCATCGCCTGAGCTTCGGGTACTACCATTGGCGCACTGATTGCCGCACGCTCCTCCATCTCATCATGGAGGCTGGTCGCGTACTGCTCATCATCGTCGTCGACGTGGCGAAACTTCTTCGGCAGCTCCATTACCCCGATAACGCCATAGGGATGCATGATCGC
>DNMQ01000472.1 GCA_003488145.1 Pseudomonas sp. | reverse complement strand
CCACGGATGCCGTGCTGATGGTCGAGTCGGACGCCAGGGAGCTGACCGAAGTCCAGATGCTGGGCGCCGTACTGTTCGCCCATGACGAGTTCCAGGCCGTGATCAAGGCTGTCGAAGAGCTCGCCGCCGAAGCCGGCAAGCCGCGCTGGGACTGGACTGCTCCGCAGGCCAACACCGCGTTGCTGGATGCCATCCGTGCCGAGTTCGGCGAAGCCATCTCGCAGGCCTACACCATCACCATCAAGCAGGACCGCTACGCGCGCCTGGGTGAGCTGAAGGACCAGGTCGTTGCCAAGTTTTCCGGTGAAGAAGGCCAGCCGTCTGCCGGCGAAGTGAAGGATGCCTTCGGTGAGATCGAATATCGCACCGTTCGCGAGAACATCGTCAATGGCAAGCCGCGCATCGACGGTCGCGACACCCGTACCGTTCGCGGGCTGAACATCGAAGTCGGCGTGCTCGACAAGACCCACGGTTCGGCACTGTTCACCCGTGGCGAGACCCAGGCCCTGGTCGTTGCGACCCTCGGCACTGCCCGTGACGCGCAGCTGCTCGACACCCTGGAAGGCGAGAAGAAAGACCCCTTCATGCTGCACTACAACTTCCCGCCGTACTCGGTCGGTGAGTGTGGTCGCATGGGCGCTACCGGTCGCCGCGAAATCGGCCACGGTCGCCTGGCCCGTCGTGGCGTCGCCGCCATGCTGCCGAGCGCCGACGAATTCCCGTACACCATCCGTGTGGTTTCCGAGATCACCGAGTCCAACGGTTCCAGCTCCATGGCATCGGTCTGTGGTGCCTCGCTGGCACTGATGGATGCGGGCGTGCCGATGAAGGCGCCGGTGGCCGGTATCGCCATGGGCCTGGTCAAGGAAGGCGAGAAGTTTGCCGTTCTGACCGACATCCTCGGTGACGAGGACCACCTGGGCGACATGGACTTCAAGGTTGCTGGTACAGCCAAAGGCGTAACCGCGCTGCAGATGGACATCAAGATCCAGGGCATCACCGAAGAGATCATGGAAATCGCTCTGGGCCAGGCCTTGGAAGCGCGCCTGAACATTCTCGGCCAGATGAACCAGGTCATCGCCCAGTCACGCAGCGAGCTGTCGGCCAATGCCCCGACCATGCTGGCGATGAAGATCGACCAGGACAAGATCCGCGACGTGATCGGCAAGGGTGGCGCCACCATTCGCGCTATCTGCGAAGAGACCAAGGCCTCGATCGACATCGAAGACGATGGCTCGATCAAGATCTTCGGCGAAACCAAGGAAGCGGCAGAGGCGGCCAAGCAGCGCGTACTGGGCATCACCGCTGAAGCCGAAATCGGCAAGATCTACGTCGGCAAGATCGAGCGCATCGTCGACTTCGGCGCGTTCGTCAACATCCTCCCGGGCAAGGATGGCCTGGTGCACATCTCGCAGATCAGCGATCAGCGTATCGAGAAAGTCACCGATGTGCTTAAAGAAGGTCAGGAAGTGAAGGTGCTGGTGCTGGACGTGGACAACCGCGGCCGTATCAAGCTCTCCATCAAGGACGTTGCCGCCGCTGAAGCCTCTGGCGTTTGACAGCTGGCAGTTGAACAGAAGGGCCTTCGGGCCCTTTTTGTTTGGTCGTGATGTTTATTCAATGCCTGTGCGAGATTGCAAGATGCACGCAGCGGCCGGGGGAAACTTGCAATGTGCAAGTAAACCGTAAATTGCTGCCATGCATAACCTATTGATTATTAAGGATAAAAAAATAACTTCAAGTTGGCACAACGCTTGCGCTGTTATTCGTGCATCTGAGGCCGGAGTCATGCCCCAGAAACCACGAGAACAGGAGTGACATCTATGAAGACTACTCAGACACTTACTGCCGCTGCCATCGCCGCTGCTCTTAGCCTGCCGTTCGCCGGCGCCGCTCTGGCCGATACCACGCCTGCCATCGACAAGACCGATACCGTCATGCTGGCCGCCAACACTATGGACGATGCCGGTGATGCTGCTTCCGATACCTGGATCACCACCAAGGTGAAATCCACTCTGCTGGCCGAAGACGCGACTCCCGGCATGGACATCGAAGTGGAAACCAAGGATGGCGTCGTATCGCTGTCCGGGACCGTAGCTACCGAAGCCGAGAAAGAAGCTGCCGTGGCCAAGGCCAAGGGCATCAAAGGCGTTCGTGAAGTCTCTGCCGACGGCCTGAAAACCGCCGAATAACAGAGCTCTCCTCGCCAGTCGCTAGCGGGGCGCAGATCAGAAAACCCCACTCTATAGTGGGGTTTTTTGTGTCCTAGTTTCCTCGCTCACTGGTGATCTGCCGGAGACGATTGCCTTCGAATCGCAGGAAATGGAGCATGCCGTTGTTCGGCCCGTAGACCCATTCCTCGACAGGCACCTCCTGTTGGTAGCCATGATCATCAACGATCTCCTTGTAACCGACCAAGGCGGCGCTGGATGGCTCGCCGCATTTGCTGCGAACCTCGGCCGTGGTGGCTTCCAGGCTCACCAGGCGGCTGTTGCAGCGATAGGTGGAAGAGGCCTGTGCTTGCAGAGTGACAAGCAACAGGCAAAGCAGAAGTGTGGCGGGAACGCGACGGTCCATCGGTATGGCTCCAGGGGATCAGTTGGCTCTGCGGGTTTCGATGCGAACCAGGCGGTTGCCTTCGAAGGTCAGGATGCTGAGCATGCCATTACGCGGACCGTAAACCCATTCCTCCAGCGCGAACTCCTGGCGGTCGTTACGGCTGAGCGTGTAGCCGACAAGATCACGGTGCTGCGGCACGCCGCATTTGCTTTCCACTTCGAAGGCGCGGTTACCCGTGGTGACGAGCTGGCTCCCGCAACGCAGGGTATCGGCGTGAGCCCCGGAAAACGCGGCCAGCAGTACACAAGCAACAACGTATTTACGCGAGATCATCATTCACTCCCCAGGTGCATCGCCGTCGCGACCTTACCGTCGCTTCCCTGTTCGGTTGTGCCAGTGTCCAGCAGGTACACCCGCTCCGAGTCCAGGCCCACGTCTACCAGATAGCCCTTTATCGCGGCCGCACGTTCGCGGCTGAGGCGGCGCAGCAACGCTGCACTGTCCCTCCAGGAATCGAGCACGGCCTTGCGCATCTGTGCGGCGCGCTCTTCGTCGTCGAGTTCGCGCCACTCGGCTGGCGGCTGCTGCTTGAGGCGACTGCGGTAGATGCCTTCCAGCAACGCGGCCTCGTCTTCCGCTTCGACCTGGATCTGACTGGCGTCCGCGGGCACCTTGTCGCCACGACGCTGCAGGATTCGATACTGGGTTTCGCGGAACTCCTGCTGTAGGCGTTGCTCGGCCAGCAGCGCGCCATCGACGGCAGCGGCGCTCATGCCTTCCACCTCCAGGCGTAGAGCCGGACGTTGCTTCAGGGCCGAGGCCAGCGTGCCCAGACGTTTGCGCGCTTCGCTATCCAGCTCGCTGCTGGCCGGTTCGAAGCCGACATGGCTGAGGTCGGCGTCGCTTCCGCCGGCCAGTCCGGCTATGAACTTGAACGGCGCCTGGGCTGCGCGAACCACCAGATTGCGCAGCGTCTGCCAGACGATCGGCATGACGCTGAACTGCGGGTCGTTCAGGTTGCCCTGCACCGGCAATTCGATGGAGATGGTGCCCTTGCTGTCCTTGAGCAGGGCGACCGCCAGCCGAACAGGCAGATCCACGGCATCAGGACTGTCGACCTTCTCGCCAAGTTGCAGCTGCTCCAGAACGACCTTGTTTTCTGCGTTAAGACGACCCTGCTCAATCCGGTAATGCAGATCCAGATTGAGGCGGCCCTTGCGAATCCGGTAGCCGGCGAATTTGCCGGAGTAGGGCGTCAGCGTGGTCAACTCGACCTGGCGGAAGCTCGTGGCGATGTCGAGGCTCTGCAGTGGATCGAAAGGCGTCAGGCTGCCCTTGATGCTGACCGGCGCATACTGATCCACCTTGCCGGCGACATTTACCGAGGCGGCTTTCTGCTCGCGGTTGTCCAGGGTGCCGATATCTCCGTTGAGCGACTGGATGGCGGTGACGAAGGGCGGTCGCAGGCTGAAGTCGGCAAAGTTCGCCGAGCCGTCGGCAATGGCAATGCCGCCGATATGGATAGCCAGCGGCTCGGAGGAGTCTTGTGCCTGTGCGTTGTCATCCCCAGCCTCACTGCGCTCGACCAGCAGGTCGTTGATGTTGGTGCTCAGGTCCGGGTTGATGATGAAGCGCGCATAAGGCTGGCTGAGGTCGACGCGCTCGATTGCCAGGCTGCTCGGGTGCTGGTAGTCGAGGCCGCTGAGTTGCAGGCGCTGCCATTTGACGAAATCGCGATTGTTGATCGTGTCCAGCGTATGCAGCTGAGTGGCGTCTACGCTGCCCCGAACGCTGAAGGCGAGCGGCTCGGTGGACTTCAGCTCGACCTCGAGTTCGCTGGCCAGCAGGCCGCTGCGCACTTCCAGATGGACCAGTGGGCTGAGATAGGCCTGAGCGATGCGCAGGTCGATATCTCGCGTCGTCACCGCCAGCTTGCCGCTCACGGGGCTCATCTGAAGTTGCCCGTTGGCCTGGATGGCGCCTTGCTTACCGACTCCGGTTTCCAGTTCCAGGGAGAAGGGGCTGGTGCCGAGGCTGTCGAACTCGCGGATGTTCAGATCTAGCGGGCCCAGCTCCAGCGCGACTTCATCGTCCGGGACGCGATCGACGAGATGGACCCGGTAGTCGCGCAACTGAGCGTCGCGTAACAACACCTGCCAGGGTGCGTTGGCTCCCTTTGCTGTGTCGTCCGTGGTCGGCGCGTCGGCATCTGTCTTGTCGCTGGTCGAGGCGAACAGTTTCTGCCAGTCGAGTTCTCCGTCCGCTTCCCGGGCCGCCCAGGTTTCCAGATTGCGGCTGCGCAGTTTGCCAATGCTGATCTGCTGCCTGGCCAGGTCCAGCGACGTTTCGCTCAGCTCGAGTCGCTCCATGCGGATCAACTTGTGCCCATCGGTGCTGTCGAGGGCCAGTGGGCCGAGTGCGGCCTTGGCATTCTCCAGTCGCAGCGCGAGGTTATCGCTGAGGTCCAGGCGATAGTTCGTGCTGAACTCGAGACTGCCATCCTTGAGTGTCAGCGGCACGGCATCGCGTACATAGGGCCACAGGTCCTTGAGCTGGAGATCGCTGATCTGCAACTGACCGCTGGATGTCAGTGGTTGCAGGCTGATATCGCCCTGCCAGTCGATGCGCCCACCGCTCGGCCCGCTGGCGGTTAGATGGGCATCGGCGCTGCCGTCGCTGCGGGTGGCGAGATTGTGCAGTTCGAAATCCAGTGAATCGTAGACCAGGGCAATGGGTTCGCTCGGACGCTGGTCCATGAAGGTTAGGCGGCCGCCTGCCAGTTGCAGACGATCCATGCGCAGCGGAAAGGTGTCAGCGTCCTCGCTGGCCGTCGGCTCTGATTCAGGCACCTCGAACAGCTGGCTGAGATTGAGCGTGCCATCTTCGGCGAAGCGCACCTCGACGTCCGGCTCGATCAGCTCGACATTGGCCAGGTGCAGCGTGCGTTGCCAGAGGCTGTCCCACTGCAGGTCGAGAAAGAGCCGCTCGAAGGCCAGCTGACGATCGTCCTGCTCGCCGATGCGCAGGCCGAACAGCGAGAGCTCGAGGCTGAAGGGGTTGAATTCGATACGTTGCAGGCTGGCCGGCACGGTTGCGTAGGCCGCAAGCTGCTGATTGGCGATGCGCTGGGCGATACCCGGCAGGATCAGAAAGCCAAGCAGGCTGTAGCAGATCAGCACGAGCGCCACCCCGGTGAACGCACGCTTCATTCCATTGGGCATGACCGGAAGTATTCCTGGCGGATGGTTGCCTTGGAGTATGGCACGCGTACGCGGTTCCCCGAATCGGGCGATACGGGCAATGCGCTCAAAGCCGCAGAATCAGGGTCTTCAATGGGGGCAGCCCATCGCGCGAGGGGAAGTCGGCAGCCGGTGCCAGCGCCTGCCATTCGCGTACCGGCCTGCCGGCCTTCTCGGCGCAGCGCAGCACCAGGGGCCGCCACTCATCCATCGATACCTTCGCCAGGTTGTTGCAGCAGATCAGCACCCCATCTTCAGCGGTTGCCAGCAATGCCGGTTTGAGCAGGCTCTGATAGTCGCGCAGCAGATCCACCGTGCCGAAGGCGCTGCGTGCCCAGGCGGGCGGATCGAGCAGTACCAGATCGAACTGACGTTGTACCAGGCGCGGGTAGTCCGGCAAGGCTCGTCCGCGACGGGCGCTGACCGGCAGACCGGCCAGTTGGCGGATCGCCGGGAAGTAGTCGGAATGTACGAACTGCATTGGCGGCAGGGAAGGGTTCAGCTCGCCGTTTTCCCGGCCCACTACCAGGTTGCGCTCGGCGAAATCGACATTCCAGACTTCCGACGCTCCGCCTGCGGCGGCGCACAGGCCGACGCCGCAGGTGTAGGAAAACAGATTGAGCACCGACTTGCCGGCGCTGTGTTGCTTGACCCAGCCGCGGGCGTTGCGCAGGTCGAGGAACAGCAGTGGGTCCTGCCCGCTGTGGCGACCTCGCACGCGATAGCGCAGGCCCCACTCATGGGCGACCTGATCTTCCAGCGCCACGTCCTCAGGTTGATGCGCCTGGTTGCTGCGGTCGATCCGTGAGTTGCTCTGCGAGCGATCGTTGTAGATGAGCTGGAGCGGTTGCCCGAGAAAGTCGGTGGCTTCGTCATGGATGCTCTGCAGCGCTTGCGCGTCGAGCGCTTGATGGAAGCTTTGCACCATCAGCTGCGGGCCGTAGCGATCGACCGTCAAGCCGGCCGCGCCTTCCTGGCTGCCATGGAACAGCCGATAGCAATCGGTGCCTTGCTGCTGCAATTCGTCGAGCAGTGGGCGGCGGCTATCGAAGGCGGCGCGCAGCGCCTGGACGAGGGATGACATGCGCGGCGACTCGAAATAGAAGGGCGCGCAGTCTATCAAGAATCGCTGCGCTGGTTGCCTGGCGCTAGCGTGGCGGCAGGCCCATGCGTCGACGCGCGCGGTGTACCGAGCCGCTGCGTACGGCCCAGCGCACTACCGGCGCGGTGCTGCGAACCCCGGCGCGGATCAGCTGGCGTCGGCTTTCGCTCAGTGTCAGTCCAAGCATTTCCTGAGCCCATTCGGGTAAGAGCTCGACACCAGCGTGCAGCATCAGCGTTCCGAAGGGCCTGAGCAGGGGGCTGGGCGCCGGGGCGGTACGCAGTATCTGCAGGATTTCCAGCGCACGCTCGTCGCTCCGGAGCTGGGGGCTGGTGCGCTTGAGATAAGCCTCGATCTGCGCGCGCGAACGCGGCACGTCACCGGCGCCGAGGCGCTCGGCGA
>DNMQ01000475.1 GCA_003488145.1 Pseudomonas sp. | reverse complement strand
GCGGAACCTGATCGCGCCGTTCTGCATGCCCAGCGCGCGGGCGGCGCGCACGTATTCCAGCTTGCGCCCGCGCAGGAACTCGGCGCGGACCACGTCCACCAGGCTCATCCGGGAGAACAGCAGCATGATGCCTAGCAGCCACCAGAAGTTCGGCTGCACGAAGCTGGCCAGAATGATCAGCAGATAGAGCACCGGCAGCCCGGACCAGATCTCCAGCAGGCGCTGACCAACCAGGTCGACCCAGCCGCCGTAGAAGCCCTGCAGGGCGCCGGCGATGACGCCGATGACCGAGCTGATCAGGGTCAGGGTCAGGGCGAACAGGACCGAGATGCGAAAGCCGTAGATCACCCGGGCGAGTACATCGCGGCCCTGGTCATCGGTGCCCAGCCAGTTCTCCAGTGACGGCGGCGCGGGCGCGGGTACCTGCAGTTCGTAGTTGATGCTCGAATAGTTGAAGGGAATGACCGGCCAGACCATCCAGCCGTCCTTCTCGGCAATCAGTTCCTGGATGTACGGGCTTTTGTAGTTCGCCTGCAGCGGGAACTCGCCGCCGAAGGCCGTTTCCGGATAACGCTTGAACACCGGGAAGAACCATTCGCCGTCGTAGCGCACCACGATCGGCTTGTCGTTGGCGATGATCTCCGCGCCAAGGCTGAGTACGAACAGCGCGAGGAAGATCCACAGCGACCACCAGCCACGCTTGTGTGCCTTGAACAGCGCCAGCCGGCGCTGGTTGAGGGGGGACAACTGCATGTCAGGCCTCCCTGCTTTCGAAATCGATGCGCGGGTCGACCAGGGTGTAGGTCAGGTCGCCGATCAGCTTCACCACCAGTCCGAGCAGGGTGAAGAGGAAGAGGGTGCCGAACACCACCGGATAGTCGCGGTTGATTGCCGCCTCGAAGCTGAGCAGGCCGAGCCCGTCAAGGGAGAAGATCACCTCGATCAGCAGCGAGCCGGTGAAGAACATGCCGATGAAGGCAGACGGAAAGCCGGCGATGATGATCAACATGGCATTGCGGAACACGTGGCCGTAGAGCACGCGATTCTTGCTCAGACCCTTGGCCCGCGCCGTGATCACGTACTGCTTGTTGATCTCGTCGAGAAAGCTGTTCTTGGTCAGCAGCGTCAGCGTCGCGAAGTTGCCGATCACCAGCGCGGTGACGGGCAGGGCCAGGTGCCAGAAGTAGTCGATGATCTTGCCGGCCAGGGTCAGATCATCGAAGTTGGCCGACGTCAGTCCGCGCAACGGGAACCAGTTCCAGTAACTGCCGCCGGCGAACAGCACGATCAGCAGAATGGCGAACAGGAACGCCGGTATGGCGTAGCCGACGATGATCGCCGAGCTGGTCCAGACGTCGAACTTGCTGCCGTGACGCGTGGCCTTGGCGATGCCCAGCGGGATCGAGGCCAGGTACATGATCAACGTGCTCCACAGACCCAGCGAGATGGAAACCGGCATCTTCTCGATGATCAGATCGGTCACCTTGGCGTCACGGAAGAAGCTCTCGCCGAAATCCAGCCGCAGGTAGTTGCTGAGCATGATCCAGAAGCGCTCTGCGGGTGGTTTATCGAAGCCGTACAGGCGCTCGATCTCGGCGATCAGCTCGGGGTCCAGACCCTGGCCACCCCGGTAACTGGTGCCGGCGACCGCGACTTCCGAGCCACCGCCAGAGATCCGGCTGGTGGCGCCTTCGAAGCCTTCCAGCTTGGCGATTGCCTGCTCCACCGGGCCGCCAGGTGCGGCTTGGATGATGATGAAATTGATCAGCAGAATGCCGAACAGCGTGGGGATGATCAGCAGCAGTCGGCGAACGATGTAAGCCAGCATGCTTAGCGCTCCGCCTCGACGCTATCAGCTGGGACCGCAGCGCCAGCTTCCTCGGCCTTCCTCGCTTCGACGGGATCGGCGACGGGTGTCTTGACGTCGGGTTTGCGCCACCAGGTCATTAGGCCGATGTCCTGCCGGGGCGTCACCTCAGGATGCGCGAGGTGATTCCAGTACGCCACGCGCCAGGTCTTTATGTGCCAGTTAGGCACCACGTAATGCCCCCAGAGCAGCACACGATCGAGCGCGCGGGTGTAGGTGATCAATTCCTTGCGCGAATCGGCCCCTATCAAACCTTCCACAAGGCTGTCGACTGCCGGGTCCTTGAGACCGATGAAGTTACGGCTGCCCGGGTTGTCGGCGCTTGCCGAGTGCCAGAACTCGCGTTGCTCGTTGCCGGGCGAGTTGGATTGGCCGAAGCCACTTACGATCATGTCGTAATCGCGCGAACGCAGGCGGTTGATGTACTGCGAAACATCGACCCGTCGGATCTCCAGTTCGATGCCTAGATCGGCCAGGTTGCGCTTGTAGGGCAGCAGAACCCGCTCGAACTCTGCCTGGACCAGCAGGAACTCGAGCTTCACCGGCTTGCCGGCAGCGTCCAGCATGCGGTCGTTCTCGACCTTCCAACCCGCTTCAGTGAGCAGCCGGTATGCCTCGCGCTGCTGTTCGCGAATCACACCGTTGCCTTCGGTACGCGGCAGCTCGAACGGTTTGTCGAACACCTCGTCCGGAACCTTGCCGCGAAGGGGCTCGAGAATCTTCAGTTCGTCTTCGCTCGGCAAGCCGGATGACGCCAGCTCGGAGTTGTCGAAGTAACTGCGGGTGCGGGTGTAGGCGCCATTGAACAGCTGGCGATTGGTCCATTCGAAGTCGAACAGCAACCCGAGGGCTTCACGGACGCGGCGGTCTTCCAGCTGTGGTCGACGGATATTGAAGATGAAGCCCTGCATGCCGGTCGGATTATGGTTGCGGATCTCTTCCTTGATGATGCGGCCGTCCCTGACCGCATCGATATCGTAGGCGGTCGCCCAGTTCTTCGCACTGGTTTCGAACCAGTAGTCGAAATGACCGGCCTTGAACGCTTGCAAGGCCACGGTGTTGTCGCGGTAGTAATCGAAATTGATGTGATCGAAGTTGTAGAAACCGCGATTCACCGGTAGATCCTTGCCCCAGTAATCCTCTACGCGCTCGTAGCGGATCGAGCGACCGGCCTGGACTTTCTCGACGCGGTACGGGCCACTACCCAGAGGTGGTTCGAGGCTGCCCGAGGTGAAGTCCTTTCCATCCCACCAGTGCTTCGGCAGCACTGGCAACTGCCCGAGAATCATCGGCAGCTCTCGGTTGCCGGCATGCTTGAAGTCGAAGCGCACACGTCTTTGGCTTTCCGCTGTCACTTTCTCCACATCGGCGTAGTAGGCGCGGTATTGTGGGGCACCCTGGCTCATCAGGGTTTCGAAGGTGAACACCACGTCCTCGGCCTCTACCGGCTCGCCGTCATGGAAGCGTGCCTGCGGGCGCAGGTGGAAGCGCACCCAGCTGTTGTTCGGTCCCTTTTCTATCTTTTCCGCCAGCAGGCCGTAGACGGTGAAAGGCTCGTCCAGGCTGTTGGTGGTGAGGGTGTCGTAGATCAGGCTGATATCGTCAGCCGCAACGCCCTTGTTGATGAAAGGGTTAAGCGAGTCGAAGCTGCCGAAGCCAGCCTGGCGCAGCGTGCCGCCCTTGGGGGCTTCGGGATTGACGTACTCGAAGTGCTGGAAGTTGGCCGGATACTTGGGCTTCTCGTCGTACAGCGTCAGGGCATGGCGGGGAGCGGCGTCGGCTAGGGTCGCCATGCAGAACAGGCTTAGCAGGCCGGCGCGAAACAGCGAAGGGCGCACGCGATTGATCATTTGCTCTTCTCCAGGCTCTTCAGCCACCAGGCTCGCAAACCCAGCGTATAGGGTGGCGTGGTGACGTGGGCGAACCGATTGCGGTACGCCAGGCGGTGGTTACTGATGAACCAGTTCGGAATGGTGTAGTGGTTCCACAGCAGCACGCGGTCGATTGCGCGGGCGGCGGCGACTTGCTCGTCGCGGGTCTGCGCGGCGAGCAGCTTGTCAATCAGGTCGTCGACGATCGGATTGGCGATGCCGGCATAGTTGCGACCGCCCTTGACGTCGACCTGACTGGAATGAAAGTACAGATACTGCTCGATCCCGGGGCTGAGGCTCTGTGCCAGCGTCATCAGGATCATGTCGTAGTCGTAATGATCGAGGCGCTGCTTGTACTGCGCGCTATCGACGGTACGCAGGTTGGCCTGAATGCCGATGCGTGCCAGATTCTCGACGTAGGGCTGGAGGATGCGCTCGAGCCGCGGGTTGACCAGCAGGATCTCGAAGCGCAGCGGCTGTCCGG
>DNMQ01000325.1 GCA_003488145.1 Pseudomonas sp. | reverse complement strand
TCGATGGCATTGAGCTTCTGTCGTACCGATTTCTTCCGCGCGGCCTGGCCGGGCATGATGAAAGTACGACCGATGGAGCGGTTCTTGACGAATGCGTCGCTGAACTTCACACCGAGGCGATTGGCCAGCTCCAGCGCAGCGGTACGGCTGGTGTCGGGAATCGGGATGACCACGTCGATATCGTGCTCTGGACGCTCGCGCAGGATCTTGTCCGCCAGCTTCTCACCCATGCGCAGCCGAGCCTTGTAAACCGAGACACCATCCATCAGGGAGTCGGAACGCGCCAGGTAAACGTACTCGAAGATGCAGGGTGCGAGTTTCGGCGCATCCGCGCACTGGCGCGTGAAGAGCTTGCCGTCAGCCGTGATGTAAACCGCTTCGCCCGGCGCCAGGTCGCGAATCAGGGTAAAGCCGAGCACGTCGAGCGATACGCTTTCGGAGGCGATCATGTACTCGACGCCTTCGTCGGTATGGCGCTGACCGAACACGATCGGGCGAATCGCATTGGGGTCGCGGAAGCCGACGATGCCGTAACCGGTGACCATCGCCACTACCGCGTAGCCACCGCGGCAGCGCTCGTGGACCTTGCTCACCGCGGCGAAGACGTCCTCCTCGGTCGGCTGCAGCTTGCCGCGCACGGCAAGTTCGTGGGCGAACACGTTGAGCAGCACTTCCGAGTCGGAGCTGGTATTCACATGGCGCAGATCCGACTCGTAGATCTCCTTGGTCAGCTGATCGACATTGGTCAGGTTGCCGTTGTGCGCCAGGGTAATGCCGTAAGGCGAGTTGACGTAGAACGGCTGTGCCTCGGCGGAACTGGAGCTACCCGCGGTGGGGTAACGGATGTGGCCGATCCCCATGTTGCCGACCAGACGCTGCATATGGCGCTGCTGAAAGACGTCGCGAACCAGGCCGTTATCCTTGCGCAGAAACAGCCGGCCGTCATGGCTCGTGACGATACCGGCTGCATCCTGGCCGCGGTGCTGCAGTACGGTAAGCGCGTCATACAGCGCCTGATTGACGTTCGACTTACCGACGATGCCGACAATGCCACACATGCAAGGAACCTCTCAGTTATTACAGGCAGACCGGATACGACGGCAGGCCGAGCATCCGTAGAAAAAGGGACTCAACCGGGCGGGTTGAGTGATCCGGCGAACCACTGGCCGCTGAACCCTAGAATGAGGTTCTTTGACCAGTCGGCGATCAGGAGAAAGTGCGGCAATAACGTCGACTCGCGCCACCAGAGGTCCTGCTCGACCGGAGCCAGGCTCAGCAACCCTGCAAGCACCACCACCAATAGACCACCCCGTGCCGCACCAAACACCATGCCGAGAAAGCGATCGGTGCCGGACAACCCTGTCACTCTGATCAGCTCGCCGATCAGAAAATTAACCAGTGCTCCTACCAGCAAGGTAGCCACGAACAGCAACGCGCAGGCTGCGATGACTTGCGCCGACGGCGTGCTGATGTATTCCGCGAGATGGTGGGACAACGCACCACCGAACATCCATGCGACCACACCGGCAACGATCCAGGTAACCAGCGAAAGCGCTTCTTTCACGAAACCACGCTTCAAGCTGATCAGGCTCGATACTGCAATGACGGCGATGATGGCCCAATCGACCCAGGTGAATGCCACGATGTCTTCTGCAATGGGGAAAAGGCGGCGCATTTTAGCAGAGCAGGAGCGCCAGGAATACGCGCTGACTACCCGACGGCAACTCCGCAGCCGGGGCCTGTCGTCAGTACCCCGGCCAGCGCTTCAACGATTCAGCTTCCTTCCGGCTTGAAACGAACGACGAAGCCATCGAGTTTCTGCTGGCGCTGCAACACGTCGCGAAGCCGATTCGCTTCGCTGCGCTCCACCAGCGGTCCGACGAAGACGCGATTCATACCATCCGCAGTGCGGATGTAGGCGTTGTAGCCCTGCGAACGCAAGGTCTGCTGCAGGCTTTCGGCGCTGGCGCGATTGGACAGGCTGGCGAGTTGGATCGACCAGCTGACCGGCAGGTTGTCGTTATCGAGCCGTGGCTCGACTTTCGCCGCCTGCGGTTGTTCCACCGGCGGCTGCGCAGCTGGCGCAGGCTCGCTCGGAGCGACCGGCTCGATCGGCTCCGAAGCCTGCTCACCGACGGGTGATGCCGCTTCTGCCTCGGCACCTTCCTCGATGATCTCGAAACCTTCAGGCTCCGACGCTGGCTCTGGCACTTCGACCTCCTGCATCTCGATTTCAGCCGGTGCCGGTGCAGCAGGGATGGTGGGCGCATCGACGGTGACGTGGCGCAGATCGTCCTCACGATTGAACAGCATAGGCACGAATATGACCGCCAGCGCAATCAACACCAGAGCGCCAACCATACGCTGCAGCAATCCCTTATCCAGCATCGCCATTCAACTCTCCCCCGCCCGTTGTTCCAGCCAGTCAAGCGCCGCCGCCACGCAGTAGAACGATCCGAAAACCACTACTTCATCATCGGCTTCGGCCTTCGCGCATTGAGCATCGAGCGCCTGCTCGAAGCTCGCATACTGGCTGACCGACGCGCCCCGCTCAAGCAGCGCTGCAGCCAATTGTGTAGCTGATTGCGTTCGCGGCGTAGGCAGTGGAGCGACGGCCCAATCAGCGATGCACGAGGACATCGCTTCGAGCACACCGTTGAGATCCTTATCCGCCAGCAGACCAAAAACAGCCAAGCGACGACCATCTACTGGCCGCTGCTCAAGGCGTTGCGCGAGGTAGCTTGCAGCATGAGGATTATGTCCAACGTCCAGCAGCAGCGCGATCTCGCGGCCGCGCCAGCTGATCTGCCGACTATCGAGTCGCCCTACAACGCGTGTCCGCTGAAGCGCCGCGGACAACGCCGCCGGCTCCCATGGCAAGGCAAGCGTGGCATAGGCTTGCAGGGCAAGTGCAGCGTTCTCCATCGGCAATGACAGCAGCGGCAGGTCATGCAGCTCCAACGGCTCGCCGCCAGGCCCGACGCCCCGCCAATGCCAGGAGTGGGGATCAAGCGCCAGGTCGAAATCTCTTCCGCGCAGAAACAGCGGTGATTTCAGGGACTCTGCGTGCTCAAGCAATGGCCCCGGAACATCCAGATCGCCACAAAGCGCGGGGACTCCGTCGCGCATGATCCCGGCCTTTTCATACGCAACGCTGTCGCGGGTATCACCCAGCCAATCAGCATGATCGAGTCCGATATTGGTGATCACCGCCAAATCCGCGTCAATGACGTTGACGGCATCGAGACGGCCACCAAGACCGACTTCCAGTACCACGGCGTCGAGCCCGCTCTGCTCGAACAGCCAGAAGGCTGCAAGTGTGCCCATTTCGAAATAGGTCAGCGAAACCTCGCCTCGCGCCGCCTCCACCGCGGAAAAGGCCTGGCAAAGCTGGTCATCGCTGGCCTGATGCCCGTCGAACTGAACGCGCTCGTTGTAACGCAGAAGATGCGGCGAGCTGTAGCTACCGACCTTGTACCCCCGACTGCTCAACAGAGCAGCGATGAACGCGCAGGTAGAGCCTTTGCCATTCGTACCCGTGACGGTAATCACCAGCGGAGCCGGCCGTGTCAGGCCAAGCCGTCCCACCACCGCTCGGACCCTGTCCAGGCCCATGTCTATGGCAGTGGGATGCAGCTGCTCGAGATAGGCGAGCCAGTCGGCCAGACTCCGACCGGTCATGCAGTAGCCGTTACCTGGGCGGGTTCCACCGGGCTTGGCAATTTCTGCATCTGGGCCAGCAAGCGCGACAAGCGAGTACGCAGTTCGGAGCGATGAATGATCAGATCGATAGCACCATGGTCCAGCAGGAACTCGCTGCGCTGGAAGCCTTCCGGCAGTTTTTCTCGTACGGTCTGCTCAATCACTCGCGGGCCGGCGAAGCCGATCAATGCCTTGGGCTCGGCGACGATCACATCACCAAGCATCGCCAGACTCGCAGACACACCACCGTAGACCGGATCGGTCAGTACGGAGATAAACGGCAGGCCCTCTTCACGCATGCGGGCCAGCACGGCGGAAGTCTTTGCCATCTGCATCAGGGAGATCAGAGCTTCCTGCATCCGGGCACCGCCTGACGCGGAGAAGCACACCAGCGGGCAACGCTTTTCAAGAGCAACATTGGCGGCCCGCACGAAACGCTCGCCAACGATTGCTCCCATGGAGCCACCCATGAACGAGAATTCGAATGCACAAGCCACGACCGGGATGTTGACGACCTTTCCGCTCATTGCGATCAGCGCATCTTTCTCGCCGGTCTGCTTCTGTGCTGCAGAGAGGCGATCCTTGTACTTCTTGCTATCACGGAACTTCAGGCGGTCGACCGGCTCCAGCTCGGCAGCGATCTCTTCGCGGCCCTCGGCATCGAGGAAGATATCGAGCCGGCTACGGGCATCGATGCGCATGTGATGCTGGCACTTGGGGCAAACATCGAGCGTCTTTTCCAGCTCAGGGCGGTATAGAACCGCCTCGCAAGAGGGGCACTTGTGCCAAAGGCCTTCGGGGACCGAGCTCTTTTGCGTCTCCGACCGCATGATCGAAGGGATCAGTTTGTCTACCAGCCAGTTGCTCATGCTCTTGTTCTCCAAAGCTTCAGTCCCGAGCGCACTCGCGCTGCAGGCAGATTCATTGTTGCGACCACGCGTATCAGGCGCTCTTGGTCGCGTGAGCGATGCGCCTATCGGCGCAGCCGCGAAACTCCGACTCCTTCAGGCAAGGAATCACGCTACTGGTCTCACCAGCGACTCGTTACTGGACGGCAAAGGCTGCCCAGGCGTCACATAGCCGATCGAACCTGACCGACAAAGGCCATCACCTTGGAAGCATCCTTGACGCCCTTGCTCGCCTCCACCCCGCCGCTGACATCCACTGCGTACGGACGAACCTGGGCAATGGCTTGCTGAACATTCTCGGCGGTCAGCCCACCTGCCAGAATCAGCGGCTTGG
>DNMQ01000323.1 GCA_003488145.1 Pseudomonas sp. | reverse complement strand
TGAATACGATTACACCCGCGCGATGCTGCTCGGTGGGCTGTGTCATGCAGAACCGGAAACCGCACTGTTTCTAGGGCTTGGTGCCGGCAACCTGACGCAGGCCTGTCTGCAGTTCCTGCCGCTGGAGGACGTCGAGGTCATCGAGCTGCGGCCGGCGGTGCCGGAGCTTGCAATGCAGTACCTCGGCTTGCAGAACGACTCGCGGCTGTATATCCGCATCGGCGATGCCACCGAGTTGCTGGATACCGCCGAGAGTTCCGATCTGATCTTCGTCGACCTGTACAACGATGCAGGCCCGGATGCCGCGCATCTGGCCTGGTCGTTCCTCAAGCGCTGTCAGGAAAAACTCAATCCGGGCGGCTGGCTGATCATCAATCAGTGGGGCACCGATGACGATCGCCCGTTGGGCGCGGCGCTGCTGCGTGGCCTCTATCATCGGCATTACTGGGAGTGCCCCGTGAAGGAGGGCAACGTGGTGCTGCTGGTGCCAGCGGATCTCGATCAGCAGCTGGACATGACCGGGCTGCGCCAGCGGGCCGAAGCGTTGGCGCCGCGCCTGGGCTATTCGCTGGATTCGTTGATTGCGGCGCTGCGTCCCGCGAGCTAACTCTGCACCGAACGGGTGCGTCGGCGGTATTGAAGGTTTGTGGCTGTTCCATGTCGGTGCGTACTGACCGGCGCCGTCCGGTGCCGAAAAGCGCGACGCGCGGCTCTATCGCGGGGCCTCACTCGTCCCACTCAATATCTGGGTCCCACGAAGCCAGCAGTTAATCAATGCTGGAGCGCTGTGTCTTGCCGCGCTGATGAGCAAACGTGACGGCATGGCTGGTCTGCTAATTGCAAAACGCCAGCATATTTTGTCGGCAGTAAGGAATCGCCCGTGCCTCATCTTCAAAGCAATCTGATGCATCTGTCCGCTAGCGAGCGCCATTGGCTTCCGTGGTCGGGGCCAACCGGCAAGCTGTCGATGCGCTGGTCGTGCTGGTTGAATCGTGGCGTGTATCCCGTGGTGGAGCAGGTCTTCGAGGGCGTTGCGCAGTCACGGGTGCGCATCCTGCAGAACTGGGTCGCCAGTCACTGGGGTCATCTGGCGGACCTCGCCGCCAATCTGGGCGAAGCCGTTGGCCACGTCGCTAGCGATGTGCTGGAGGGGAAACGGGCACAGCTGCCGGATATTTCCGAGCTGTTCGTCATCGATTCGCAAGGCCGCGTGCTGGCATCCACCTGTGCGGCTCATGTCGGGCAGCAGGATCTTGATGGCCGAGCGGTAGCGCGCGGGATGAGTGAGCCGTTCCTGCATGGGCCCTATCGTGATCCGCTGACCCAGCGCCTGGGCGCGAGCACGTCGCGCTTCCATGATGCGGTCACCCTGATGTTCTACCAGCCGGTGCATGTTGGCGGTAAGTGTCTCGGCTGCATCTGCGCGCGGGTGCCCAATGATGTGATCGGTGACCTCATCCAGCGCGAGGCCGGCCACGTCTACCCGGAATCGGGTGACAACTACCTGTTCATGGTGGAGTCGCGCTTCGACAGCAGTGTTCAGACCGGCACGGCGCTGTCACGCTCGCGCTTCGAAGATGCCACCTTCAGCCACGGCGAGAACCTGAAAAGCGGTGTGCACACGCGCTGGGGAACGGTGCGCGTGCAGCAGCATACCGAGCTGGAATTGCGTTTTACCGATCCGGCCACCGGCCAGTTGCATCCTGGTGTACGGGAGACGATCGCCAAGGGTGCCAACCTGTTCGTCACCTATCCCGGCTACTCGGACTACCGCCATATTCCGGTTATTGGCAAGGGCGTTACCTTTCAGCTGCAAGGCTCGCCAGACCGTTGGGGGATGATGTGCGAGGCGGATCTGGAGGAGGTCTATCGTCGCCGTTCGCTGAGCGTCGGGCTGATGAAGACGTATCTGCTCACGGTGACCACGCTGTTCGCCATCGGCAGTCTGCTGCAGGAGTTCAGCGGTCTGCCCACCACCGCGCTGCACCTGGTCAACGGTTTGCTGCTCCTGCTGGGGGCCTGGGCGTTCGCGTCCTTCGGGCCGCGACGGCTGGCTGCGCGCATGCAGGAGATGACCGAGGTGATTCGTACGCTGGCCGAAGGCGAGGGCAATCTGCGCCAAAGGGTCGACAGCAGCACCATGCAGCGCGATGAGAGTGGCGACATGGGGCGTTGGATCAACAGCTTCATCGACAGCCTGGACGGTGTGGTCGGCCAGGTGATCCAAGTCTCGAAACACGTTCGTCAGGACAATGAGCTGATGCTCGAACGCAGCAGCGAAGCGGGGCAGACCACCAGCGATGTGGCCGAATCGATCCATCAATTGTTGCTGCTGGTGGAGGAGCAACTTGGCGAAATTCAGCAGGCATCGATGACCGCCGAGGAAATGAAGGGCGCCATGGACGAGGTGATGCAGCGTGCCCGCGAGCGTTTCGACACCGTGCGTAACGGTACCGAATCGATCCGTGATGTGGTGCAGCGCTCGGCTCAGAGTGTTCAGCTGCTCGACAGCCGCATGGGCGAGATCGATGAGATCGTCGGGCTGATCAGCGACATCACTACGCAGACCAATCTGCTGGCGCTGAACGCGGCAATCGAAGCGGCCAGGGCAGGGGACCATGGTCGCGGCTTCGCCGTGGTGGCGGGTGAGGTCCGCTCACTGGCGCAACGTACGGCCAAGGCGGCAGAGGACATTCGGCACAAGGTCGAGAGCCTGCAGGCGGAAACGCGCCAGGCGGTGTCGTTCATGGAGGGTGGCGTCCAGAATGTCGACAGCAGCCTGCGCCTGACCGAGGAGGCATCCTCGGAGAATGTGCATCTGCATCACACGGTCGAGCGCATGTTCGACATCATCAAGGGGCTGAACGAGCGCAGCCTGCATTACGGCCAGACCATCCGTGGCGTCGACCAGGCCTCCAATGAGATGGGGCAGACCCTCGGCGTGCTGCAGGACAGCGCCGAACGTGTTCGTCATACGGCTGGCAAGCTGCACCAACTGGTCGGCCGCTTCCGCGTCAGCGCCGCCAATAGCGAGGCTGCCTGAAAGTGATGCCCGCCGCGAGGACGAGACCTGCCACGGTGCCGCTGCTTTGCACCTGGCTCGGTGCAGGCGAGCCACGCGGCGGTGCTTGCTGGCCAACGGCGCGCCCGGTAGCCCCAACCGCCAGCGCAAAATACCCGCACAGCTTCACGTTAATCCGGTATAGTACGCGCCGGCTGAAACCCAGCCTGCGTTCAGGTACTGCAACACACGAAGCACTGCTTCGGCTGCTGTCCGCTTCGAGCGGGCTATCCTTGACGATTCATCATCCATACGTTTTCGCAACCCCGCCGACCAGGCTGCCAGGGTGACCTTCGGGTTTTGCACGGCATGCGCAGCTTCGGAACAATGGGTCTTGCGGAGCATCAGAGACAAGACCCATGACCCAGGAAATCGGCGGCTTTGCCGCACTCGGTATTCACTCCGCTGTTCTGGCTGCCATCAGCGCAGTCGGCTACGAAGAACCATCCCCTATTCAATCTCAGGCGATCCCGGTGATCCTTGGCGGTCACGACATGATCGGCCAGGCGCAGACCGGTACCGGCAAGACCGCGGCCTTTGCGCTGCCGATCCTGTCCAAGATCGATCCCGCTCGTAAGGAAGTGCAGGCACTGATCCTCGCGCCGACTCGCGAACTGGCCCTGCAGGTCGCCACTGCATTCGAAACCTATGCCAAGCAGATGCCTGGCCTGACCGTCGTCGCGGTCTACGGTGGCGCACCCATGGGCCCGCAGCTCAAGGCCATTCGCCAGGGCGCGCAGGTCATCGTTGCGACCCCGGGCCGTCTGGTTGACCACCTGAGCCGCAACAGTGGCCTGCTGTCGACCATCCGCTTCCTGGTACTCGACGAAGCGGACGAGATGCTCAAGCTGGGCTTTATGGACGACCTCGAAGTGATCTTCGAAGCAATGCCGGAGAGCCGTCAGACTGTTCTGTTCTCCGCTACGCTGCCGCACTCCATTCGCGCGATTGCCGAAAAGCACCTGCGTGAGCCGCAGCACATCAAGATCGCTGCCAAGACCCAGACCGTCGCTCGCATCGAGCAGGCACACCTGATGGTCCATGCCGACCAGAAGATCCAGGCTGTGCTGCGCCTCCTGGAAGTCGAGGATTTCGACGCCCTGATCGCCTTCGTTCGCACCAAGCAAGCCACCCTGGATCTGGCCGCCGCGCTGGAAGCCAAGGGCTACAAGGCTGCTGCGCTGAACGGCGACATCGCCCAGAACCAGCGCGAGCGCGTCATCGAATCGCTCAAGGACGGCCGCCTTGACATCGTTGTCGCCACTGACGTCGCCGCTCGCGGTCTCGACGTGGCGCGCATCACCCACGTATTCAACGTGGACATGCCTTACGATCCGGAATCCTACGTGCACCGCATCGGCCGTACCGGTCGTGCCGGTCGCGAAGGCCGTGCACTGCTGCTGGTCACCCCGCGTGAGCGTCGCATGTTGCAGGTCATCGAGCGCGTGACCAACCAGAAGGTCGCTGAAGCCCGTCTGCCGAATGCGCAGCAGGTGCTGGACGCCCGCATCAAGAAACTCACTAACAGCCTCGCGCCGCTGGTTGCCGATGCCGAAGCCACCCATGGCGAGTTGCTCGACAAGCTGGTCGCCGACATCGGTTGCAGCCCGCGTGCTCTGGCTGCTGCGCTGTTGCGCAAGGCCACCAATGGTCAGGCTCTGACCCTGGCCGAGGTGGAAAGAGAGCAGCCTTTGGTTCCCACCAGCAGCCCGCGTGAGCGCACCGAGCGTTCGGATCGTCCCGAGCGTAGTGGTGATCGCGAGCGCCGCGCTCCGGTCCCACTGGCCGAAGGCCGCGCCCGCTGCCGTACGCCGCTTGGAGCGCGTGACGTCATCGCTGCCCGCAATCTGCTCGGCGCCAACCTCAACGAAGGCGGCCTGGCCCGCGAAGCCATCGGCCGCATCCAGGTGCGCGACAGCTT
>DNMQ01000324.1 GCA_003488145.1 Pseudomonas sp. | reverse complement strand
AACCACATCCGCAGCCTGAACTCCCATGGCATCGTCGCAATCCGCGACCGTGAGGTCAGCTCCGCGGATCTGGAGCGAGTCCTCGACGCCGCGCAGGCGGTGGCGATTCCGGCGGACCAGCGCGTGTTGCACACGCTGCCGCAGGATTACGTGATCGACAATCAGGAAGGTGTGCGCGAGCCGTTGGGCATGTCCGGCGTACGCCTCGAGGCCAAGGTCCATGTGGTCACCTGCGCGGTGAATGCGGCGCAGAATGTCGAGAAGTGCGTGCGTCGCTGCGGCCTGGAAGTGGATGACATCATCCTGGAGCAACTGGCCTCTGCACACGCGGTACTGACCGACGATGAAAAGGAGCTGGGCGTCTGCCTGGTGGACATCGGCGGCGGCACTACCGACATCTGCATTTTCACCGAAGGCGCGATTCGTCATACCGCGGTCATCCCGATCGCCGGCGATCAGGTCACCAACGACATCGCCATGGCATTGCGCACGCCGACCCAGTATGCCGAAGAGATCAAGATTCGTTATGCTTGCGCGTTGGCCAAGCTGGCCGGTGCAGGCGAGACCATCAAGGTTCCCAGCGTCGGCGATCGCCCACCGCGCGAACTCTCGCGGCAGGCTCTGGCAGAGGTGGTCGAGCCGCGCTATGACGAGCTGTTCACCCTGATCCAGGCCGAGCTGCGTCGTAGCGGATACGAGGATCTGGTCCCGGCCGGGATCGTTCTCACAGGCGGTACAGCGAAGATGGAAGGAGCCGTCGACCTGGCCGAGGAAATCTTTCACATGCCGGTGCGCCTGGGCGTGCCGCACAGCGTCAAGGGACTGAGCGACGTAGTACGCAACCCCATCTATTCGACGGGCGTGGGCCTGTTGCTGTACGGACTGCAAAAGCAGGCCGACGGCATTCCCGTGTCTGGCATCGGCAGTTTCGCCGACGAACCAAAGACGTCTGTTCTGGACCGGCTCAAGGGCTGGATCCAGGGCAATTTTTAAGCAGTGCGCTGTAACAACCAAAACTAGAAAGCTGGAAGGAGAGAGGGAAATGTTCGAACTCGTAGATCATACCCCGCAAAGTGCAGTCATCAAGGTCATCGGTGTCGGTGGCGGTGGCGGCAATGCCGTGAACCACATGGTTCGCAATAACGTCGAAGGCGTCGAATTCATCTGCGCCAACACTGACGCCCAGGCGCTGAAGAAAGTTGAAGCACGCACCGTGCTGCAGCTCGGCTCGGCCATCACCAAAGGTCTGGGTGCCGGTACCAATCCGGACATCGGTCGCCAGGCGGCGATGGAAGATCGTGAGCGCATCGCCGAAGTACTGGAAGGTGCGGACATGGTGTTCATCACCACCGGCATGGGCGGCGGCACCGGTACCGGCGCCGCGCCGATCATCGCTTCGGTGGCCAAGGAAATGGGCATCCTTACCGTCGCCGTGGTCACTCGTCCGTTCCCGTTCGAGGGCCGTCGTCGCATGCAGGTGGCCGACGAAGGTATCCGCGCGCTGTCCGATTGCGTCGATTCGCTGATCACTATCCCCAACGAGAAGCTGCTGACCATCCTCGGCAAGGACGCCAGCCTGCTGGCCGCTTTCGCCAAGGCTGATGACGTACTGGCCGGTGCGGTCCGCGGCATTTCCGACATCATGCAGCGTCCGGGCCTGATGAACGTCGACTTCGCCGACGTCAAGACGGTCATGGGCGAGATGGGAATGGCGATGATGGGCACCGGTTGCGCCACCGGCCCGAACCGTGCTCGCGAAGCCACCGAGGCTGCCATTCGCAACCCGCTGCTGGAAGACGTCAACCTGCAGGGCGCACGTGGCATTCTGGTCAACATCACTGCTGGTCTGGACCTCTCGCTCGGCGAGTACGCTGCCGTGGGCGAAATCATCGAGGCCTTCGCGTCCGATGAGGCCACCGTCAAGGTTGGCGCCGTGATCGATCCGGATATGGCAGATGAGCTGCATGTCACCGTGGTCGCTACCGGGCTCGGTCCGCGCAATGAAAAGCCGGTCAAGGTCGTCGACAACACCGTGCAGACCTCTGTTGCCGCTTCCGCCGCTCCGGCACCGCGTCAGCATGAGCAGGCCGCGGTCAATTATCGTGACCTCGAGCGTCCGACCGTGATGCGTAATCAGGCGCATGCAGCTGCTACCGCAGCCAAGCTGAATCCGCAGGAAGATCTGGATTATCTGGACATTCCCGCGTTTCTGCGTCGTCAGGCCGATTGATTGAATTTATCAGGAGTATCGTTGTGATTGGTGTTCAGCAAAGTTGGCATCTGCTATTATCGCCGCCAATTGTTGAAAACTATTCGCAACTAGCGCTAAAGCGAAGCAAAAGGCCATGATCAGACAACGCACCCTGAAGAACATCATTCGCGCCACCGGCGTCGGCTTGCATTCGGGAGAGAAGGTTTATCTCACCCTGAAACCGGCACCGGTGGATACCGGAATCGTGTTCTGTCGCACCGACCTCAACCCGCCTGTGGAGATTCCTGCGCGGGCCGAGAACGTTGGCGAAACCACCATGTCCACGACACTGGTCAATGGTGACGTCAAGGTCGACACAGTGGAGCATTTGCTGTCGGCAATGGCTGGCCTGGGGATCGACAACGCCTACGTCGAACTCTCAGCGTCGGAAGTGCCGATCATGGATGGTAGCGCTGGACCTTTCGTATTCCTGATTCAATCCGCCGGCCTGCAGGAGCAGGACGCCCACAAGAAGTTCATCCGCATCAAGCGTGAAGTGACAGTCGAGGAAGGTGACAAGCGCGCTACCTTCCTGCCTTTCGACGGCTTCAAGGTGAGTTTCGAGATCGATTTCGACCATCCGGTTTTCAAAGGCCGCACCCAGACTGCCAGTGTGGATTTCTCGAGCACTTCCTTCGTCAAGGAAGTCAGCCGTGCACGTACCTTCGGGTTCATGCGCGACATCGAGTT
>DNMQ01000020.1 GCA_003488145.1 Pseudomonas sp. | reverse complement strand
TTGCCGAGTTCGATCACGGCAACGCCGCCGGGTACGGGTTTGTTCAGCAGGCGGGTGATGAATCCCTCGGCATGGGCCGGCAGGGCAATGGCGAGGGCGAACAGCAGGGCGAAGATACGAGGCATGGGTGGGTCCGGTGCAGGAAACGGCCCATCCTCGCGTAAACGCTGGAATAGAGAAAGACCCAGGGATGTCAGAACGTTTCCGGCTAAGCGGCTGCCGCAGGGTCTACAGCAACGGCAGCGTTACTGGCTCCAGATGATTGTCTTCCACGCGCACCTCGAGTTCGCCCTCACCGAGCCGAGCCTTCAGCCGCTGCCCGGGCTGGGTCTGGCTGGCGCTGCGGATCGCCTGGCCGCGCTCGTCGAGCAGGATGCTGTAGCCGCGGCTGAGTGTGGCCAGCGGGCTCACCACATTGAGTGTCTGGGCGAGGCTTTGTAGCTGCTGGCGCCGGCCTTTCAGGTTGGCCTGCATCGCCCGCGGCAGTCGTGAGGAGAGGTGTTCGAGGCGCTGGCGCAACAGATTCAGCGAACGCCCTGGATGTTGCGCGGCCAGACGCGTTTCCAGGCGGGCCAGGCGCTCCTGGCCGCTGCACAGGCGGCGGTCGACGGCGCGCAGCAGGCGCTGCTCGAGGTCGTCGATGCGCTGGGCCTGCTGCTGCAGCCGTTCGCCGGGGTGGCGCAGGCGACGGGTCAGGCCTTCAAGTCGCATGGCGTCACGGTGCAGACGATCACGCATGCGCAGCACCAGACGCTGTTGCAGCCCGCTCAGCCGGTGTTGCAGGTCGGCGCTGCTGGGTGCCAGCAGCTCGGCAGCCGCGGATGGCGTTGGCGCGCGGACGTCGGCGACGAAGTCGGCGATCGAGACATCGGTTTCGTGGCCCACGGCGCTGACAATCGGCGTGACACAGGCATCCACCGCGCGCGCCACCGCTTCTTCGTTGAAGCACCATAGGTCCTCCAGCGAACCGCCGCCGCGAGCCAGGATCAGCGCATCGAAGCCCTGAGCATCGGCCAGCTGCAGTGCGCGGACGATCTGCCCGGTGGCTTCGCGACCTTGCACGGCGGTGGGGATCAGCGTCAGCTCGACCTGCGGCGCGCGGCGTTTGAACACCGAGATGATGTCGCGGATCACCGCGCCGGTCGGCGAGCTGACGATGCCAATGCGCCGCGGGTGGGCGGGCAGGGCGGCCTTGCGTTCGGCAGCGAACAGGCCTTCGGCGCTGAGCTTTTCCTTCAGTGCCTCGAACGCCAGGCGCAGCGCGCCGTCGCCGGCTGGCTCCAGCGTATCGAGAATCAGCTGATAATCACCGCGCCCCTCGAACAGCGAGACCTTGCCGCGTACCCGCACCGCCAGGCCGTCGCGCAGGGCCTGGCGAACCCGCGCCGCGTTCTGCCGGAACAGCGCGCAGCGCACCTGGGCGTTCTTGTCCTTGAGGGTGAAATAGATGTGGCCGGAAGCCGGGCGGGCGAGGTTGGAAATCTCGCCTTCGACCCAGACCTGGGCGAACACGTCCTCCAGCAGCAGCCGCGCGCGGCCGTTGAGCTGGCTGACGGTCAGCACTTCGCGATCGAGATTGAGACGCTGGAAGGGATCTTTGAGCATGGCGGCGATGATAAGCCGGGCGCGGCCAGGCGCAAACCGAAACTGCTTCGCCTCCGTCCAGCGGGCCTTGACCGGCCAACGGGTGGCGCTAAGCTGCGCGGCCTTTCTTCATCTCCCGTTCCGAGCCGCCATGAGCCACAGTCAAGCGATCATCGTGCCGCGCATTTCCACGTTCCCAGCGCACGAAGCCAAGGCGCGAATAATTCTGCGCTGGCTGGCCGAGCGGCGCATTGTCGAGACGCTGCCGACCACCTGCGGTCGCGGTGNNGTTGGCGGCATGGGCTACGCTATCGCTTCCGGCGCACGCAGTGTCGTGCAGCATCCGGAACGCTTGCCTTTTGGCGAGGCCATCAACGGCCTTGAAGTGGTGACCAAGCGCTGCATCTACACGCCAACACGGGATTCCGCCGAGGAGGCAGGCTGCCCCGAATGCCGTCGCGAGATTGGCGAGGCGTTGTTTGAAAGCCTCGACGAGTGGATGCCTAAGCAGACCGACAATTTCACCTGTCCGGAATGTGGCTTCGAAGACGACATCAACGGCTTCCTGTTCATTCCGGCGTGCGGCTTTTCCAATCTCGGCTTTATCTTCAATGGCTGGGGCGAGGCCGACCTTCGCCAGTCGTTTCTCGATGAATTCGCCGAACGCCTGGGCTTCAAGGTGGCGCTAGTGATTGATCGGCCGTGACCGCTCGGTCATTTCGCCGATGTGGCGCATTTCGCCGTGCGCGACGCGCCTCACATCCGCATTGAGCGTGAAGGGGTGCGTGGGTATAATTCCGCGCTTCCTTTTTCCCGCCTGGGAGCCCCCGCCATGCTGCGTATCAGCCAAGAAGCCCTGACGTTCGATGATGTTCTCCTGATCCCGGGTTATTCCGAGGTTTTGCCGAAGGATGTCAGCCTGAAGACCCGTCTGACCCGCGAAATCGAGCTGAACATTCCCCTGGTTTCCGCGGCCATGGACACCGTCACCGAAGCGCGCCTGGCCATTGCCATGGCCCAGGAAGGCGGCATCGGCATCATCCACAAGAACATGAGCATCGAGCAGCAGGCTGCCGAGGTGCGCAAGGTCAAGCGCCACGAGACCGCCATCGTTCACGATCCGGTCACCGTCACGCCGGAAACCAAGATCAGCGAGCTGCTGCGCAAGGCGCATGAACTGGGCTTCTCCGGCTTCCCGGTAGTGTCCGGCAAGGAGCTGGTCGGCATCGTTACCGGCCGTGACCTGCGCTTCACGCCCAACGCCGGCGATTCCGTCGCAGCGATCATGACGCCCAAGGACAAGCTGGTCACCGTGCTCGAAGGCACCGCCCTGGAAGAAATCAAGACTGAGCTCTACAAGCACCGCATCGAGAAGATGCTGGTGGTGGACGGCAACTTCCACCTGCGCGGCCTGGTCACCTTCCGCGACATCGAGAAAGCCAAGACCTACCCGCTGGCCTCCAAGGACAGCCAGGGCCGTCTGCGCGTTGGCGCAGCGGTCGGTACCGGCGCCGATACCGGTGAGCGCGTCGAAGCGCTGGCCGCTGCCGGTGTCGACGTGGTGGTGGTCGACACCGCGCACGGTCATTCCCGCGGCGTGATCGACCGCGTGCGCTGGGTGAAGGAAAACTTCCCGCAGGTGCAGGTGATCGGCGGCAACATCGCCACCGCCGAAGCCGCGCTGGACCTGGTAAAGGCCGGCGCCGACGCGGTCAAGGTCGGCATCGGCCCGGGCTCGATCTGCACCACCCGTATCGTTGCCGGCGTCGGCGTACCGCAGATCTCTGCCATCGCCAACGTCTCCGCGGCGCTGGAAGGCACCGGCGTGCCGATGATCGCCGACGGTGGCATCCGCTTCTCCGGTGACCTGTCCAAGGCCATCGTCGCCGGCGCCAACGCCGTGATGATGGGTTCGATGTTCGCCGGTACCGAAGAAGCGCCGGGCGAGATCGAGCTGTTCCAGGGCCGTTCCTACAAGGCTTACCGCGGCATGGGTTCGCTGGGAGCCATGTCCCAGGCGCAGGGCTCCTCGGATCGCTACTTCCAGGATTCCGCTGCCGGTGCCGAGAAGCTGGTGCCGGAAGGTATCGAAGGCCGCGTACCGTACAAGGGCTCGCTGGCGGCGATCATCCATCAGCTGATGGGCGGCCTGCGTGCTTCCATGGGCTATACCGGCAGCGCCACCGTCGACGAGATGCGCAGCAAGCCGCAGTTCGTGCGCATCACCGGCGCCGGCATGGCCGAGTCGCACGTGCATGACGTGCAGATCACCAAGGAAGCCCCGAATTACCGAGTGGGTTGATCCGCTCAGCTAGACAGGCGCCGGAAGCTGGCAGCGGGAGCGGGGAGAAATCCTGGCTTCCGCTTCCAGCTTCCGGCTTTCAGCTTCAGGCTCTTTCCGAAGGAAAGCTCATGGCTCACCAAGACATTCACGCCCACCGCATCCTGATCCTCGACTTCGGCTCCCAGTACACCCAGCTGATCGCCCGCCGCGTGCGCGAGATCGGCGTGTATTGCGAGCTGCATCCGTGGGACATGAGCGAGGACGATATCCGTGCCTTCGCGCCACGCGGCATCATTCTCGCCGGCGGCCCGGAGTCGGTTCACGAGGCAGGCAGCCCGCGCGCGCCGCAGGCCGTGTTCGATCTCGGTGTGCCGCTGTTCGGCATCTGCTACGGCATGCAGACCATGTCCGAGCAGCTGGGTGGCAAGGTGCAGGGCTCCGACGTTCGCGAGTTCGGCTATGCCCGCGTCGATCTGGTCGGCAAGTCGAAGCTGTTCGACGGCATCGAGGACCACATGGATGACGACGGCGTGTTCGGCCTCGACGTCTGGATGAGCCACGGCGACAAGGTGACCACGCTGCCGGAAGGTTTCCATATCCTCGCCAGCACGCCGAGCTGCCCGATCGCAGCCATGGGTGACGACGACCGCCGTTACTACGGCGTGCAGTTCCATCCGGAAGTGACTCACACCCGCCAGGGCGGCCGCATCCTTTCCCGTTTCATTCTCGACATCTGTGGCTGCGAAGCGCTGTGGACGCCGTCCAACATCGTCGAGGACGCCATCGCCCAGGTGCGCGCTCAGGTCGGTGATGCCAACGTGCTGCTCGGCCTTTCCGGCGGTGTCGATTCGTCGGTGGTCGCGGCGCTGCTGCACAA
>DNMQ01000181.1 GCA_003488145.1 Pseudomonas sp. | reverse complement strand
GTGCCAGTGGTGTAGAAGGTCGTGGCGACAGAGTCCTCGTCGAAATCGGGAAAGTCGTAGCTCGGCTCGGCGGCAGCCAGCAGGCTTTCGTACTCGCCGACGCAATCCGGCAGGCCGGCGTCGTGCACGTCGCCATCGGTGAGCAACAGCGTCTTCTGCACGGTGGTCAGCTGCCCGGCAATCGCCTGGTACAGCGACACGAACTCGCTGTTGACCAGCACGAAGCGGTCCTCGGCGTGGTTCATGGTGTAGAGGATCTGGTCCGGCGAGAGGCGCACGTTGATGGTATGCACCACGGCGCCGATCATCGGGATGGCGAACATGCATTCCAGATAGCGGTGGCTGTCCCAGTCCATCACCGCCACGGTGTCACCTGCCTTGACGCCGGCTGCAGTCAGCACGTTGGCCAATCGCGCGACACGGTGATTCAGGGTGCGGTAGTCGTAACGCAGCTGGTCACGGTAGACGATCTCGCGGGTGCGCTCGTAGCGCACGCCGGACAACAGCAGGCGCTTGATCAGCAGAGGGTACTGGTAAGCGTTCGCCGCGGGCTTGATGACACGGGTCTGCAGCATGAGGGGCATCCTGTTCTTGTTGCTGTTGTAAACAGCACTCTAGAGCGTCCGCCCCCAGGCAAAATCAGTCCAAAGGATTATTTTCCGCGCACCTCGTTTCCGCGTGTTAACCGATCTCGCTTACCGCCAGGCGTACACCAAGGCCGATCAGCACGGCGCCGGTCAGCCTGTCGAACCAGTGACCCATTCGCGCAAACCCAGCACGCACGCGGCCTCGGCTGAACAGCCAGGCCACCAGCAGAAACCACAGCGCGGTGGCACCGGCGAGGTAGACGCCGTAACCGGCCTGCACCAGCAGTGGCGTATCGGCGCTGATCACGACCGTGAATAGCGAGAGGAAGAACAGCGTGGCCTTGGGATTCAGGCCATTGGTGACGAAACCGACGACGAACGCCTGCCAGGGTGAGCGATCCGACGTGGTGTCGACCTCGTCTGCCGTATCCAGGCTCATGGGTCGTGCACGCAGCGCGCGCCAGCCGAGATAGAGCAGATAGCCTGCAGCCAGCCACTTGAATAGGTTGAACAGCACAATCGACTGCGAGACGATCAGGCCGATACCGAGCAGGGAATAGGCGACGTGGACGAATATCCCGCAGCCGACGCCCAGCGCCGTCCAGCTTCCGACACGACGACCCTGGGTCACGCTTTCGCGGACCACCACCGCGAAATCCGGTCCCGGGCTGGCCACCGCGAGCAGATGCACCAGCGCCACGGTCATAAATTCCATCCAGTACACAATCCAGTCTCCACGCAATGCCGGGCTTCATTGTCGATCAGCCCCGGCTTCTTCGAAAGGTACAGTTGATGTCCAATCGCGCCGTTTTCCTCGATCTTTCCCCACTCGAACAAGGCGACCTCGATCTGACCCCGCTGCAGGACGCGTTCAGCGAACTCGTGTGTCATGAGCAAAGCACAGCGGATCAGATTGTCGAGCGTCTGCGCGGCGCGCAGGTGGCCATCGTCAACAAGGTCGCGCTGAGTGCAGACACCCTGGCGGCCTGCCTCGATCTCAAGCTGATCCTGGTCTCTGCCACCGGAGTCAACAACATCGACCTGCAGGCCGCTGGCGAGCGCGGCATCGTGGTCTGCAACTGCCAGGCCTACGGCACCCCGACCGTGGCCCAGCACACCCTGATGTTGCTGCTGGCACTGGCCACGCGCCTCCCCGACTACCAGGCGGCCGTCGCCCGCGGCCGCTGGCAGGAAAGCGGTCAGTTCTGCTTGCTGGACTTTCCCATCGTCGAGCTGGAAGGCAAGACCCTCGGCCTGCTCGGCCACGGAGAACTCGGCAGCGCGGTGTCGCGACTGGCCGAGGCGTTCGGTATGCGCGTGCTGGTCGGCAACCTGCCGGGACGGCCGAAGCGCCCGGAACGCCTGGATCTGGACGAACTGCTGCCGCAGGTGGACGCATTGACGCTGCATTGCCCGCTGACAGAGCAGACGCGCAACCTGATCGGTGAGCGCGAGCTGCGATTGATGAAGCCGTACGCCTTCCTGATCAACGCCGCCCGTGGTGGCCTGGTCGATGAACAGGCATTGGCCGATGCCCTGCGCCGCGGTCACCTGGGTGGTGCCGCCACCGACGTTCTGACCAGCGAGCCGCCGAGCGACGACAACCCGCTGCTGGACCCGAGCCTGCCCCGCCTGATCATCACCCCACACAGCGCCTGGGGCAGCCGCGAGGCGCGCCAGCGCATCGTCGGCCAGCTCGCCGAGAATGCAACGGCCTTCTTTGCCGGCGCACCAATTCGGCAGGTGAACTGAGCACCGGCCCAGGGGCTGGGCGTCCCGGCTTGCGAGAAAACGCCGATAGCCCCTAAGCTCCCCGACTTTTTCCGGGAGACGCCAATGGACCCTCGAAGCGAAGTGCTGCTGCGTCAGGCCGAGCTGTTTCAAGGCCGGCTGCTGCTGGCCGGGCCGCCCGCCGACGACCTGCTGGGTCAGCTTCCCGCCGCGGTTGGCTGGAGCTGGCATGCAGGCGAGCAGCAATTGCTGGACCGGCGCTTCGGCGGGCGTTGCAGCTTTGGCGTCGCACCGGTACCGGGCGAGTTCGACGCCGCCGTGCTGTTCCTGCCGAAATCCCGCGAGCTCACCGACTATCTGCTGCAAACGCTGGCGGCGCGCCTCAACGGACGGCCGCTGTATCTGGTCGGCGAGAAACGTGCCGGCGTCGAGCGCGCCGCCAGGCAACTGGCCGGGTTCGGCCGCGCACGCAAGCTCGACAGCGCCCGCCACTGCCAGCTCTGGCAGGTAATGGTCGAGCAGGCACCTGCTGCTCCCGAACTGGACGCCCTGGCACACCATTTCACCCTCGAGCTGGCGGACGGCCCGTTGCAGGTCATCAGCCTGCCCGGCGTGTTCAGCCATGGTCGCCTGGATGTCGGCAGCGCCCTGCTGCTCGAGCATCTCGATGACCTCCCAAGTGGGCGCGTGCTCGACTTCGGCTGTGGGGCCGGCATTCTCGGCGCCACGCTCAAGCGTCGCTATCCGCAAAGCAATCTGCTGCTGCTGGATGTGGACGCCTTCGCCATCGAGAGCAGCCGCAGGACGCTCGCCGCGAACGGACTCGAAGCTGAAGTGATTGCCGGGGATGGCATCGACGCCGCGCCACGACACCTGGCGGCGATCGTCAGTAACCCGCCGTTCCACCAGGGCGTGCACACCAGCTACCGGGCCAGCGAGGCGCTGATCGAGCGCGCGGCCGAGCACCTGGTCAGCGGTGGCGAGCTGCGCCTGGTAGCCAACGCGTTCCTCAGGTATCCCCCCCTGGTCGAGCAGCATCTTGGCCCCTGTCACACGCTTGCCGAGCGCGACGGCTTCCGTATCTACCGCGCCGTGCACCCCTAACGCCAGCGACCGGCGGTTGCACCGACCGGCCGGTTGCGGCAAACTCGCCGCCGTCCTTGGGGGAGTAGTCTCCGACGAGCGCCCCGCTCGTCCGGCATGCGTCAACACACTTGGTCCGCAGACCATGGCGCATGCGACCGGCCAGAGCGTAGCCATACGCCCGGCCCCGGTTTGACAAGACCCATGACATGTACACCTGACCCGGGCGGGCAGGCTGCGCATGTCATGG